>JAWWAM010000157.1:0-6443 GCA_033721715.1 Marinobacter sp. | reverse complement strand
TCGCGGTACTGTTTTACGGCGGTTTCCAGTGCGTGCTGTGAAATCTGTGCCATCGGAGTCTCCGGATAAAGCGCTGAAAGCAGGTGTTTCGGGTGAAAAAACTTTGCTTGGAAGGTATCATCTGTGCCCGTTTCTGGCCATAAGGAGTTTTGACCCTGAACAAGGCCGGCAAACCTGAACGCCCAACTCCTGACGAATGAAGGTTCGGACCAAAACATGACGCAAGCGAGTTCAAAGCAACAGCGCGATATTCTGGTAACCAGCGCCCTGCCGTATGCCAATGGCCCCATCCATCTGGGCCATCTGCTGGAATACATTCAGACCGATATCTGGGTGCGCTATCAGAAAATGCGTGGCCAGAACTGCTATTACGTCTGTGCTGACGACGCCCACGGTACCGCGATCATGCTGCGTGCCGAGCGGGAGGGCATTTCCTCCGAGAATCTGATTGATCGTATACGGGAGGAGCACCAGGAAGATTTCGGTGGTTTCCATATCCGCTTCGACAACTATTACACCACCCATTCCGAAGAAAACCGTCAGTTCTCTGAATACATCTATCGCCAGTTGCAGGAAAACGGCCATATCGCCACCCGCAAGATCACCCAGGCGTACGATCCTGAAAAGAACATGTTCCTGGCGGACCGCTTCATCAAGGGCACCTGCCCCAAGTGCAAGACCGAGGACCAGTACGGCGACAACTGTGAGGCCTGCGGTGCCACCTATACCCCGGCGGAGCTGATCAACCCCCGCTCGGCGGTCTCCGGCGCCACGCCTGTCGAGAAAGAATCCGAGCACTATTTCTTCCGTCTGCCGGCGTTCGCAGATTTTCTCGCCAACTGGACCCGCAGCGGCACCCTGCAACCCCAGGTGGCCAACAAACTGGCCGAGTGGCTGGATGCCGGCCTGCAGGAATGGGATATCAGCCGCGATGCGCCCTACTTCGGTTTCGAGATTCCCGATGCGCCGGGCAAGTATTTCTATGTGTGGCTGGACGCACCGATCGGCTACCTTGCCAGCTTCAAGAACCTGTGCAACCGTGAAGACATTGATTTCGAGCATTTCTGGAAAGCGGATTCCACCGCCGAGGTGTACCACTTCATCGGCAAGGACATCATCAACTTCCACGCCCTGTTCTGGCCATCCATGCTCCACAGTGCCGGCTTCCGCACCCCGACTGCGGTCTGGGCCCATGGTTTTGTGACGGTCAATGGCAAGAAGATGTCCAAGTCCCGCGGCACCTTTATCATGGCCCGCACCTATCTGGACCACCTGAACCCGGAATACCTGCGCTATTACTTTGCCGCCAAGCTCACCGGCAGTGTCGATGACATGGACCTGAACCTGGAAGACTTCGCTGCGCGGGTCAACTCAGACCTGGTCGGCAAGGTGGTGAACATTGCCAGCCGCAGTGCCGGGTTTGTCACCAAGCGTTTCGAGGGCCAGCTTGGCACTGTTACCGAGCACGACAAGCTCAAGGAGTTTATCGACGCCGGCACAGAAATTGCCGATTTTTACGAGGCCCGGGAATTTGGCCGCGCCATGCGTCGCATCATGGAACTGGCGGATATCGCCAACCAGTATGTGAACGACGAGCAGCCCTGGGTGATTGCCAAACAGGAAGGCCAGGACGAAAACCTGCAGGCCATCTGCACCAACGCCATCAACATGTTTCAGTTGCTGATGACCTACCTGGCTCCGGTACTTCCGGAAACCGCCAAGGCTTCGGAGGCGTTCCTGAATGCCCCGCTGGACTGGAACCAGCGTGAGCAGCGGCTTGAAAACCACAACATCAACAAGTTCAAGCCCCTGATGAACCGCGTGGACATGGCACAGATCGAAAAAATGCTGGACGCCTCCAAGGAGGAAATGCCTGCTGCGACGGGAGAGAAAGCGCCGGAAACCAATCTTGAGCCCATCGCCGATGAGATAGAATTCGGGGATTTCGCAAAAGTGGACCTCCGGGTGGTAAAAATTGTCAAAGCAGAGCATGTTGAAGGTGCAGACAAGCTTCTTCGTCTCACACTTGACGTAGGGCATGGCGAACGCAACGTGTTTGCTGGTATCAAGTCTGCGTACAAGCCGGAGGAGCTGGAGGGGCGACTGACCGTGATGGTTGCCAACCTCAAGCCCCGGAAAATGAAGTTCGGCATGTCCGAAGGCATGGTGCTGGCAGCCGGCCCCGGGGGTAAGGAGATATTCATTCTTTCCCCTGATTCGGGCGCCACGCCCGGCATGAGGATTATGTAATGGTGCGGGCTGATGACTGAGTACCTGCTGATCCTGGTCAGTACCATACTGGTGAATAATTTTGTGCTGGTTCAGTTCCTGGGGCTGTGCCCTTTCATGGGCGTGTCCGGAAAACTGGAAACGGCCATGGGTATGTCTCTGGCCACCACCTTTGTGCTGACTCTTGCGTCGGTCTGCAGCTACCTGGCCTATACCTACCTTCTGGAGCCGCTGGACCTGGCGTTTTTGCGAACCATTACGTTTATTCTGGTTATTGCCGTGGTAGTACAGTTCACGGAAATGGTGGTTCGCAAAACCAGCCCCCTGCTCTACCGGGTACTGGGCATCTTCCTGCCACTGATCACCACCAATTGTGCGGTTCTGGGCGTTGCCCTGCTCAACATCAACAAAAACAACAACTTCGTTGAATCTGTCCTGTACGGCTTCGGTGCCGCTGCCGGTTTTTCCCTGGTTCTGGTGCTCTTCGCCGCCATGCGGGAGCGCATCGCCGTAGCGGATGTGCCGGTTGCCTTCCGGGGTGCGGCCATAGGCATGGTAACTGCCGGGTTGATGTCACTGGCTTTTCTGGGCTTTACCGGCCTGGTCAGCGTCTGACGGAGCGTTTGAGTTATGTGGACGAGCATACTGATTGCTGTAGTGGTTCTGCTCGCGCTCGCCGTCGTCTTTGGCGGTCTGCTGGGTTTCGCCTCCGAGCGCTTCCGGGTGGAAGGTAACCCACTCGTAGACCAGATCGATTCCCTGTTGCCCCAGACCCAGTGCGGGCAGTGTGGCTTCCCCGGTTGTCGCCCCTACGCCGAATCCATTGCCAACGGCGATGCCATCAACAAGTGCCCTCCCGGTGGCGAAACCACAATCAAGGCCCTGGCGGACCTCCTGGATGTTGAGCCCCAGCCACTGGATGCGGAACACGGTGTGGCGCAGGCCAAACGCGTCGCGATTATCCGTGAAGACGAATGCATCGGCTGCACCAAGTGCATCCAGGCATGCCCCGTGGATGCCATTCTGGGCGCCGCAAAGCATATGCATACGGTCATTGAGAGTGAGTGCACCGGTTGTGACCTTTGCGTTGAGCCCTGCCCGGTGGATTGCATTGACATGGTAACGGTGGAACCGGACATCCGCGCCTGGACCTGGACACCCCCTAAATCCGGCGTGATTGCCACGGACCGCCAGGGGGCCAGCGCCTGATGACACAGCTTTGGGACTTCTCCGGCGGCATCCATCCCGCCGAGAACAAGCACATCTCCACCACGCAGCCCATCAGGAAGGCAGGGATCCCCCCGCTGTTGGTGTTGCCGCTGCAGCAGCACATTGGTGAACCAGCAGAACCTTGCGTCGCAATCGGTCAGCGGGTACTGAAAGGCCAGAAGGTCGCCGACGTTACTGGCGGCATGGGTGTGCCGGTACATGCCCCCACGTCCGGCACCATCGAATCCATCAGCCTGCAACCGGTCCCCCACCCTTCAGGCATGAGTGACTGGTGCATCACACTGCGACCGGACGGCGCGGATGAATGGATACCCCTCACTCCGATTGCCAGCTACCGCGAACAGGACCGGGAAACGGTACTGGACCTGATCCGCGAAGCGGGAATTTCAGGCATGGGGGGCGCCGGTTTTCCCACCAATATAAAGCTGCGCCCACCCAAAGATCGCAAGGTAAACACGCTGATTCTGAATGGTGCTGAATGCGAGCCTTACATCACCGCTGACGACATGTCCATGAGGGAGAAAGCGGACGAAATTCTTGCCGGATTGCGCATCATGGCCTGGATCCTGCGCCCTGAACGTTGCGTTATTGCCGTCGAAGATAACAAACCGGAGGCCATTGCGGCTTTGAAGAAGGCGGCAGCGGGCACCCAGACGGAAATTGCCGTCATACCCACCAAATACCCCTCCGGCGGTGAAAAACAGCTTATCCAGATCCTCACCGGCATGGAGGTGCCCAGCGGCGGTATCCCGGCGGACATCGGCGTCATGTGCCAGAACGTGGGCACGGCCATCGCCGTGTCGGCTGCGATTTTCCGGGGGGAGCCGCTGATCTCCCGCATCACCACGGTGACCGGCCGGGCTGTGACCAATCCCGGTAATTTTGAAGTGTTGATCGGCACCCCGATCGATTACCTGCTGTCCCGGGGCGGACTGGAAGAAAATGCACTCCACCGGCTGGTGCTGGGCGGCCCCATGATGGGTTACACACTGGAAACACCCGCGGTGCCGGTGGTAAAAACCACCAACTGTGTGATTGCGGCCACAGAAGAAGAACTGCCCGACCCGGCACCAGAGCAGCCCTGCATCCGTTGCGGCGCCTGCGCCGAGGCCTGCCCGATGGAACTGCTGCCGCAGCAACTGTTCTGGTACTCCAAAGCAGGGGAGCTCGACAAGGCCGAGCACCTGAATCTGTTTGACTGTATCGAGTGTGGCATCTGCTCCTATGTCTGCCCCAGTTCCATCCCGCTGGTGCAGTATTACCGTGCCGCCAAGGGCGAAATCCGGGTTCAGCAGGCCGAGCAGCTGAAAGCCGACCGGGCCCGTGAACGCTTTGAGGCCCGCCAGGCCAGGCTGGAACGTGAACAGCAGGAAAAAGAACAGCGGCGCAAGGAGCGGGCAAAGGCCGCTGCCGACGCTCAGGCCAGGAAACAGGCCGACGCTGAAGCGGCTGAAACACCTGATGGCCCATCCCAGCCCGTCGGTGACCGTGCGGCCAAGGCAGCTCAGGTTCAGGAAGCCCTGGCGCGCAAGAAGGCAAAGGCCGGACAGCCTGAGCCAGTGCCCAGCAAAGCTCCGGAAGAACCGGCGAGCGAACCGGCACCGGATATCGAGGCCCTGGAAAAACAGCTCAGCCAGGCGATCGCCAAGCTCAATACCATGCAAAGCATGCTGGATGACGCAAAAGCCGAAAATGCGGACAACGTCGATAAGCTGGAGCGGGCCGTCACCAAGAACCACGACCGGGTAAAACGGGCGGAAGAAGCTCTCGCTGAAGCTCAACGCACTGTGAACGCCACCGAAGCCCAAACGACCGACTCATGATGAACAGGCCCCAACGCTAATGGCACTTGCGCAACAATCCTCACCCCATGCCCGCAATGCCCGCTCAACCTCACAGGTGATGCTTTGGGTGATCCTGGCTGCCCTGCCCGGCCTGCTGGCTCAGACCCTGTTCTTTGGCTGGGGCAACCTGATCAACGTGGTGTGGTGCATCTCTGTGGCCCTGGCTGCCGAAGCCGTGATCCTGAAGCTTCGCAAGCGCCCCGTCGTCTTCTTTCTGAAAGACAATACTGCGGCGGTCACCGGCCTTTTACTGGGTCTTTCCCTGCCACAGTTCGCCCCCTGGTGGGTATCTGCAGTAGCAGTCATTGCAGCCATTGTCATGGCCAAGCAGCTCTATGGTGGCCTGGGCGCCAACCCGTTCAACCCGGCCATGGTCGGCTATGCCCTGGTGCTGATTTCGTTCCCGGTGGCCATGACCACCAATTGGGCCCAGCCCGGACTGCTGTGGGAGAGCGCTCCCGGTTTCGGGGAAACGCTGGGAATGATTGCATCCGGCAAGCAAACGGCCGTGGATGCCTTCACCATGGCCACGCCCCTGGACGAATACAAACACAAAATTGCCAGCCACACCGCAACAGAAGTTCTGGCGCACCCTACGTTTGGTGAGGGTATTGCGCGGGGCTGGGAATGGGTCAATGCGGCGTTTCTGGCCGGCGGCCTGATTCTTATCAGCATGAAAATCATTACCTGGCACATCCCGGTCAGTATGCTGGCAGGCCTGGCCCTGATGAGCCTTGCCTTCGGCAGCAATGCTGACCAGTATGCGCCGCTGTCCTTACACCTGCTGGCCGGAGGCACCATGCTGGGCGCTTTCTTCATTGCCACAGACCCGGTATCTTCTGCCTCCAGCCATCACGGCAAACTGATCTACGGTGCCTGCATCGGCATTCTGGTCTATCTCATCCGCACCTGGGGAGCCTATCCGGACGCCGTCGCCTTCAGTGTTCTGCTTATGAACTTTGCAGTGCCGTTTATCGATCATTACACGCCACCGCGCACCTACGGGCATCACAAGCCCCGGCGTGGCGTTCCCGGCAAGAGTCAGGGGTAAATCATGGCGGCACTCGCACAGTCAATCCGTCGTAATGCCATCGGCCTTGGCCTGTTTGCCATTGTTACCGGTGGGACCATCGCCGTTAC
>JAWWAM010000156.1:0-6478 GCA_033721715.1 Marinobacter sp. | reverse complement strand
TCACTGAAGGTCATGTGGTACATGTGGGGAAGGACCAGGGCGGCGGCAAAGGACATCAGCATAAGCGCCCGCCAACTGCCATCGTCAATGCTCATGGTCATGGAGCTGACCGGCGTGCTCTGTTCTGCCAGCCAGATTTCCAGTCCTCCCATGCCGTCAAACACGCCAAACAGGATGACCCCTCCCAGTGTGAGCAGTGCAAACAGCTTGACCAGAGAGTCGAACGCAATCGCCAGTACCAGGCCCTGGTGATTTTCCGACCCCTGGCTTCGCCGTGTACCAAACAGCATGGCGAACAACACTACAATAATGCTGAACAGCACGCTGATAAGCCGTGGTGAGGTATCTGGGGCCAACAGGCTGGCAGAGGTGGATACCGCCTGAATCTGCATGCTCAACAGGGAGAGTATGGCGGCGCCGGAACAGATGGTGACCAGGGTGCCGGCCCACTGGCTGCGATACCGATAGGCAAACAGGTCGGCAAGGGAGGTGAGCTGATAGGCGCGGCCAATCCTCATGACCGGGTTGAGGAGCACCGGTGCCAGCAGAAAGGCGCCACTGATACCCAGATAATAGGCCAGAAAGCCGAACCCGGATTCCGCCGCCATGCCCACCGCAGCATAGACCGCCCAGATGCCGGCATAGACGCCGAGGCTCAGGGTATAGACCAGGGGGTGTCGGACCCAGCCGCGGGGCAGCACGCCCTTTTCGGTAATCCACGCGATGCCGAACAGCAGGATCAGATACAGCAGGCTGGCCAGTAGCAGTCCGGGGGCGCTAAAACTCATTGGGATCCCGACGCCATTCCAGCCAGAAGCCGATAGCGATCAGGCCAGCCCAGATGACGTAGGGGCTGTACCAGGCATTCTCTGGTGAGGTCCACCAGTCAAGAATGTTGGGCGAGAATATGTAGATGGCCAGAACCAGAAGGAAGACCAGACGGTAGATATACATCAGGCATGATATCCGCACTGTCGTTTGTGAGAAGCTTTATAACATGTCGTTCACCGGGCTGTCAGGTGAATCCGCTCCGGCGCCCAGTTGGCTGTAGCCCGGTCGAGCAGGGTATCGATGTCCGGTGCGCCCGACAACAAAACGGTGTTCTGGCCCAGGGCTGCGAGGGCCTGTTCCAGGTTATCTTTCGCTATCCGGTCATCCAGCGCCGGTGCGTGGTTCTGTTTACTGAGCTTCTGCCCCTCGGCATTGAGGATGACCGGAATGTGCATCCAGTGCGGTGGTTGAGCGCCCAGAGCCCGGTAGATCTGCTGTTGCTGAGCGGTCATGTCGAGCAGGTCAGACCCTCTCACCACGTGGGTGATGCCCTGGTCAATGTCGTCGGCAACCACCGCCAACTGATAGGCATAGAATCCTTCCTTGCGGAGGATAACCGGGTCGTCCAGTTCTGCGTGTACGGTCTGCGACTGAGGGCCCAGCAACTGATCCTGCCACTCGCTCTGTTCATCGTGTAGGGCAAAGCGGACAGCGAACGGCCGTTCGCCAGGAATGGTGTGACCCTCGCGGCAGTGTTCCGGGTGTCTGCCCCCGTTTTCTCTGAGCTGTTTGCGTGAGCAGGCGCAACGGTAGGCAACCCCACGGTCCAGAAGCTGGGCGATCAGCGTGTGGTAGTAAGCATGGTGTTCAGACTGGAAACGCACCGGCTCGTCGGAGCGCAATCCATGGGCTTCAAGGCTCGCCAGTATGCGCGCGGTGGCTTCCGGCGATTCCCTCAGGGGGTCGAGATCTTCGATGCGGACAAGCCACGTGCCTCCGCGTTTGCGGGCCTCAAGGTAACTGGCAACGGCAGTAACCAGCGAGCCAAAATGCAGCGGGCCGGTTGGGGAGGGCGCAAAGCGACCCCGATAAGAGGACTCAGCCATGGTCAGTGCCTGCTGACCCTCTTTCAGGGGCCAGCGTGCTCAGAAGACGGGCATTAAATACCGGTCTGGCGCTCGCGGATTTCTGCGAGGGTTTTGCAGTCGATACACAGTGTTGCGGTAGGACGTGCCTCGAGGCGGCGAATGCCGATCTCAACACCGCACTGGTCGCAGAAACCGTAATCGTCCTTGTCGATGCGGTCGATGGTCTGGTCAATTTTCTTGATCAGTTTGCGCTCGCGGTCACGAGTACGCAGCTCCAGGCTGAATTCCTCTTCCTGGGTTGCGCGGTCGCTGGGATCCGCGTAATTTGCGGCGTCCTCTTGCATATGGTGCATGGTGCGATCCACTTCTTCCATCAGCTCCTGCTTCCATTGCAGAAGCAGTTGCTTGAAGTGCTCGAGCATGTCAGCACTCATGTACTCTTCACCCTTTTTCAGCTCATACGGGGTGAAGTTGGTAATACGTTCGCGTGGTTGTGCTGCAGTATTTGCCATTGAATACGGCCTCTTATAATCCTGAAAAGCACTCGCCCTGAAACGGGAATTTGCGGAAAATAGCAGATTACTCTCAGGGGCGCCAGCCTTGTGACAACAACTTTAGCATGGAGTCATAAATGAAGTTACCCGCTCCGCTCATCGAAGGCCGTTTGCTTCGCCGCTATAAGCGTTTCCTTGCAGATGTATTGTTACCGGATGGCAATGAAGTGATCGCGCATTGCCCCAACACAGGCTCCATGCTGGGCTGCCAGCCGGCGGATGCGCGAGTCTGGCTGAGCGCCAGTGACAACCCGAAGCGCAAACTGAAGTACACCTGGGAGCTGGTTGAAACGGCCCCTCAGGAAGTGGCCTGCATCAACACGTCACGGCCCAATAATCAGGCTCGTGAAGCGATTGAGCAGGGGTTGGTGCCGGAACTGGCGGGCTACGGCCATTGCCGGGCTGAGGTGCGTTACGGTACCGAGAAAAGCCGGATTGATCTGCATCTGTCTGGTCACCCAAGCCTTGCCGATGCCTGGGTTGAGGTCAAGAACGTCACCCTGTGTGAAGATGGCCGAGGCTATTTTCCGGATGCGGTAACAACCCGTGGGCAGAAACATTTACGGGAGCTGATGGCTCAGGCTCGAGCAGGAGAGCGAGCAGTGCTCTTCTTTGTGGTCAACCATACCGGCATAAGCAGCGTACGCCCGGCGGACCACATCGACCGGGCCTATGGTGAGCTCCTGCGGGAAGCAGATGCGGCCGGGGTTGAGCTGTTGGCTTACAGAGCCAGGTTGGCGGGGCCAAAAGGGCCGGATGGGGATATCTCTCTGGCGGAATCTGTGCCGGTCATTCTGGAAGCGTGACCAGAATTGTGCCGCTGTCGTCCGCAACCTCGAGTGGGGTGAGAGCTTCACCCTCACAGGGGCCAGCAATGCACTTGCCGTTCTCGGGAATGAACAGGGCGGCGTGATTGGCGCACTGGATAAAGCAGTTGTCCGGGTCCATGAACCGGCCGGGCATCCAGTTAAGCTCTATGCCAAGGTGAGGGCAGTGGTTCAGGTAGGCGTAAAGGTGGCCATCCCGTTCGAAGATAAAACCGCTTCGTTCGTTCTGCCCGTCATGGCTATTGCCGAGGGTAAATTCCACGAACTGCCCCCCGGCAAGTTCACTGCGGTGGCAGATTGCCTGCCGGCCGTTTGTCATCGTTCCTCCGGATTCATGCGCCGGGCAGGCCGAAGTGCTGGCGGATTCGGTCTGCCACGGCTTCCGCCACGTGCTCCTGGTCCGTATGCAGGTGGATGGTGTGGGTCTTCTCTTCGGTAGTCAGTGGCTCAAACCAGGTTTCCTGCACCTCAAGCAGTTCTTCGGTGGCCTCGGAGGCATCACCAGAGCGCTTGCCGATCCATTCCCGGCGGCTTTCCAGTGGCGCCTCACAGTGAATCAGCGCGAATGGCATGCCCCGGCTTTCCGCCACGTCAGCCAGCATTTCGCGTTCAGCCTGTTTCAGACAGGCCGCATCCACAATCACGGCCATGCCGCTTGTCAGCAATTCGCCCGCAAGGTCCGCCAGGCGCTGGTAGGTGCGCTGGTTGGCCTCGTCTGTATAAAGGTTCTCGCCAGTGGGCGAGCTGCTTTGGTCAAGGGGCCCGAGGCCAAACAGGCGCTTGCGCTCGACATCCGAGCGCAGCCGGATCAGGCCCAGTTCTGAAGCCATAGAGCCACTCACCAGGGATTTTCCGCTGGCAGAAAGCCCTGTGGTGGCTAACAGGTAGGGATTGGGGATGGCGCTGTAATCTTCAGCCAGTTGGGCGTAATCGCGATAGCGCTGCATCAGCCCGTCGCGGTCTGCCTCGGTCAGGGAAGGGTTGCCCATGGTAAACAGTGCAATCTTGGCCCGCACCATGGCGCGATAGGCCTTGTACAGGGGCAGCAGCGGCAGGGCATCGTAATCGCCCCGGTATTCCAGGTAAGTGTTCAGTACCAGATTGGCCAGTTCCGGTTCGCGACGGGATTCGAGGTCCATCAGCAGGAAGGAGAGATCATTGATAACGTCGATCCAGCGGAAAGGTTCGCTGAACTCGATGCAGTCGAACACCGTTACCTCCCCCTCATACACGGTGATATTTGCCAGGTGCAGGTCGCCATGGCATTCGCGAACGAAACCGTTTTCGTAGCGTTGCGCGATAAGGGGGGAGTGGCGTTCGAACGTGGTGCGGGCCCACTGTTCAAGGTTGTCCAGTTGCAGCAGCAAAGCCTCGTCATCAATCATCGGGCGAATCTGGTCGAAGTTTTCCTGCATGCCGGCGTAAACCGCCTCTGGCGTGCCCAGGGGCTTACCGGGCGTGACCGCCGACTGCTTCTCGTGGAAATCTGCCACTTGGCGGGCCAGGCTGGTGAGCAGTTCTGGCGTGAGTTTGCTGTTTTCCTGTCGCACGTCGAACAGGTCGTTCTGGTCAAACTGCCGCATACGAATGGCGTATTCGAAGGCCTTGCCCTCGCCGCCGAATTCCGGCGCCTCTGTCGAGCCGGAGATGGCCAAGACGTCGAGGTAAAGGTTACTGGCTAGGCGGCGATTCAGGCGCAACTCTTCTTCGCAGAAGTGTTTGCGCCGCTCCAGAGTCGAGAAGTCGAGAAAGCCGAAATCCATGGGTTTCTTGATTTTGTAAGCGAAGTCACCGGTCAGGATGACCCAGGAGATATGGGTCTCGAGAACCTGAAACTCTTTTACCGGGTGGTCGTATAGCGCCGGATTCTGCAGTGCCAGAATCAGACTATCGGAATTTGCATCGCTCACGGTTCTCTCCTTGGGTTCCTCGAACTCATTGATTTTTATTGCGCCTATCATAGCGGGCAGATTACAGAAATAACACACAGATGGCCTGCCTCACCGATGCCGGTATTCGTTATAATCCCGCCATGAAAAAATCCGCTTCTCCCAAAAAATCCCCGAAAAAAAACAATCGCAAAGGTAAAGGCGCCCGCAAGCCGTGGTTCTGGCAGCTGTTTTTCCGCGTATTTTTCATTGGTGTGGTCCTGCTGGCCGGCTGGATGGTCTACCTCGATGCCGTGGTGACCTCCCGCTTTGAAGGCCGCCGCTTTGAGGTGCCATCGCGGGTCTATGCGAGGCCGCTGGAGTTGTACGATGGCGCCAGTGTGAGCTCCGGAGCGTTGCAGCGGGAACTTGAACTGTCTGGCTACCGCGCCGGGGATGGCCGCAAGGCGGGGACCTATCGTCGCAGCGGAGGGCACTTCGAAATCAGCACCCGTGGCTTTCTCTTCACGGACGGGCTGGAGCCGCGTCGGCGGCTGTCACTGAATATCTACGGCGACAGGGTACAGGAATTCAGGGTGCTGTCGGGTGACGGTTCGCCCATAGTCCGCCTGGAGCCAGCGCAGATCGGTGGTATATATCCGGCCCATAAGGAGGACCGGGTGCTGGTTCAGCTTGAAGATGTCCCGGATCTTTTCACCGATGTGTTGCTGGCCGTCGAAGACCGGAACTTCCATGATCATCACGGTGTTGCGCCTCTGTCCATTGCCAGGGCAATGCTTGCCAACATTCACGCGGGCCGGATTGTGCAGGGGGGCAGTACCCTGACCCAGCAACTGGTGAAGAACTTCTTTCTGACCCGGGAACAGACCTTGCTGCGAAAGGGTAACGAAGCATTGATGTCGGTTCTGCTCGAACTGCATTACGAGAAAGACGACATTCTGGAAACCTATCTCAACGAGGTTTACCTGGGGCAGGCGGGCACCCGGGCCATTCACGGTTTCGGGCTGGCAAGCCAGTTCTACTTTGGGGAGTCCATTCGTGACCTCGAAGCCCATCAGGTGGCGTTGCTGGTGGGGATGGTCAAGGGGCCGAGTTACTACAATCCCCGGCGCCACCCGGAGCGAGCACTTTCCCGCCGTAACCTGGTAATAGATGTCATGGCCGAAACCGGCCTCATTGGTGAAGAACAAGCCGCCAGGGCCCGCGCCCAGCCCCTTGGAGTCACCGACCGGGCCTCCTACTCGGAAAATCGCTATCCGGCCTATATCGATCTGGTGCGTCGCCACCTGGCCAGGGATTACAAACAGGAAGACCTGCAAAGTGAAGGCCTGCGAATCTTCACCACCCTG
>JAWWAM010000155.1:0-6522 GCA_033721715.1 Marinobacter sp. | reverse complement strand
TGGCTCAGGAAGTAGCCACGAATATCATCATTGAGGTACTGGAGAACTTCGCCTTCCAGCTGCTTGTCGACCAGATTCCACAGCAACGCCCGCTGACGGGGCGGAGAGGATTCCAACAGGTGGGCGATATCGCTGGGGCTCAGGCCACCATTAAGGATGCGGGCAACCTGTTTCAGAGCGCCACTGTCCAGCGCTTCGCTCAGGGAGCGAAGGCGTTGGCGAGCCTGGCTTTTCTCCAGAATATCGGTCATTGGTCACCCACAGTCAGAAAACCCCCGTATTATAGCGAAGTTAGGGTGCACAGGTGAGAAAGAGTTATAGGTGAATGCCGTGGTCGGGTCGGCCGCCGGCTGGCCGCTATTCGCCCTCGCCAAAATAGTCGTCGATAAGCGAGGCCAGCGCGTCGATGGCTTCGGACTCGTCGGGCCCGTCTGCAATCAGTTCTATCTCTGTCCCCTGGCTGGCGGCCAGCATCATTACTGGCATGATGCTTTTGGCATCCACCTTGCGATCGTTCCGGCTGAGATGAACGCTGCTCTCGAACTCCGATGCTGTTGCAACCAGTTTGGCTGCGGCACGGGCATGCAGCCCGAGTTTGTTGATGATGGTAATGGGGCGGCGGATCATAAACGGCTCAGCTTTCCCGGCTCTGCAAGTGGGGCAGTTCGGTGTGGCGGACCTGCACGTTGCTGTATTTTTCCGAGAAATGGCGGCCAAGTTGTTCGCAGATGTAAACCGAGCGATGTTGGCCACCGGTACAGCCGATGGAAATCGTCATATAGCTGCGATTGCTGTCGGCAAAGGACGGCAGCCAGTTTTCCAGGAAGCTGGTCAGGTCCTCCACCATTTTCCGGCTCAGTGGTTCCTTTTCCAGAAAGTCGATCACTGGCTGGTCAGTACCTACAAATTTCCGCAGGGTGGTGTCCCAGTACGGGTTGGGCAGACAGCGCACATCGAAGACATAATCCGAATCCAGTGGTACGCCGTGCTTGAAGCCGAAAGACTGGAACAACAGCGCCAGTTCCTGTTCGCGCCGCCCGGCAACCCGTTGTTTGACCATGTCCCTGAGCTCATACATGGACAATCCGGTGGTGTCGACGTAAAGGTCAGCCAGCTTGGATAAAGGCTCCAGCAGCCTTTTCTCATTGACGATGGCTTCGCGCAGGGAAGTCTTGTCGTCGCTCAGGGGGTGCTTGCGCCGGGTGGCGTGGAATCGCTGGAGCAGCGACTGTTCGTCCGCGTCCAGGTAAATGATCTCGACGGTAATACCGGTATCCTGAAGGCACCGGTAGATGCCTTCAAAATTTCGGAGCTCGTCCGAGAGATTGCGGGCGTCGATACTTACCGCCATTTTCCCCAGTCGGCCCGGTGAGCTCTGGGTGGTGGCTTCCTGGGTCAGAGGAAACAGCAGTCCGATGGGCAGGTTGTCGATGCAATAGAAACCCAGATCTTCCAGCACATGCAGCGCCGTACTTTTACCGGAGCCTGACCGGCCGCTGACGATGATCAGTTTCATAGCCCATTCACCTCGATTCCGGAGTAGTTCAGCTTCCCTCGGCCGTCATCCTGCGGTAGAGAGAACCTGCATCGGTACACTGGCGTAGCTGGTCGCAGAATGCCCTTTCATTGAACTTTTCGGCCAGCTGACTCAACAGTTCAAGGTGTTCACTGGTCGCTTCCTTGGGAACAATCAACGCGAATACCAGGTCTACTGGCTGGTTGTCGATGGCGTCGAAGGCCACGCCTTCTTCCAGGGTCAGTAATACCCCCACAACGTGATCGAGCCCTTCCAGGCGGCAGTGGGGAATGGCGATGCCCTGGCCAATACCCGTGCTCCCCAGTCGCTCCCGGGCAACCAGATTGTTGAATATCTCGGTATCACTAAGCGAGGGATCGTGCTGCTGGATCTGCTCGGCGATGGTTTCCATAACCCGCTTCTTGCTGGAGGCAGGGACCCTGCAAAGGGTCAGCTCCGGCGCGAGAATGTTCTCGATAGTCAGGGATGTGTCGGTCATGAATCGACTGCAGTTCCGTAAAAAAAGGCTGCGACACCTTCTATAATTCTGGCCAGTGTCGCAGCTCGATTAACTGTTATGCAGGAAGCAGGAGGCCCTAGCGGGCACCGTTACCATGCATCCGGTCAACGTTCTTTTCCTTGTGCTTCAGGATCTGCCTGTCCAGCTTGTCCACCAGCGCATCTATCGCGGCGTACATATCACTGTTCTCGGCCTTTGCGTGAATCTCACCACCTATCACGTGTAGCGTAGCTTCCGCCATCTGGCGCACTTTTTCCACCTCAAGTGTGACCTGGCAATTGCTGATGTGGTCAAAGTGCCGTTCAAGCTTGTCAAACTTGCCTGTTACGTAATCCTTCAGAGCGGGGGTCAGTTCTACGTGATGGCCTGAAATATTGAGTTGCATAGGCTTCTCCTGTTATCGGTGGTTTATTACACCAGTCGCTTTCTTTCATTGGACGGAGGGATGTGCATTGCCTCACGGTACTTGGCCACGGTTCTTCTCGCTACCTTGATACCCTGTTCTCCTAGCATGGCTGCAATTTTGCTGTCGCTCAATGGCTTTTTCGGGGTTTCCGTGGCAATCAGCTTTTTGATCATCGCCCGGATTGCCGTAGAGGAGCATTCTCCACCCTCGTCGGTGCTGACATGGCTGGAGAAAAAATACTTCAGCTCAAAGATGCCACGGGGCGTGTGCATGTATTTCTGGGTGGTCACCCTGGAAATGGTTGATTCATGCATCTCCACCGCCTGGGCAATGTCTGAAAGGATCAGTGGCTTCATGTGTTCCTCGCCGTGATCCAGGAATCCCTGCTGGTGCTCGACAATCCGCGTCGCCACCTTGAGCAGGGTCTCGTTGCGGCTTTGCAGGCTCTTGATAAACCACTTCGCTTCCTGCAGCTGGTCACGCATGTAGGTATTATCGGCACTGCTGTCCGCACGCTTTATCAATGAAGCATAGCTGGCATTGACGCGAATGCGCGGTGCAATTTCAGGATTCAGTTCCACCCGCCAACGCTCGTTGTGCTTGCGTACGATAACGTCCGGAATGACGTAGTCAGGTTCGGCCTGGTCCAGGGTGTCACCGGGGCGCGGATTCAGCCCGGTAATGAGGGCCAGAACGTCCCGCAACTGATCTTCCTTAAGGCGGCTGCGGCGTAGCAGTTGGGCGTAATCACGATTGCCCAGAAGGTTGATGTAGTGGGTAATGACCAGCCGCGCCTGGGCCAGCCAGGGAGTCTCCGGTGGTAACTGGTTAAGCTGGATCAGCAGGCATTCCTGCAGGTTCCGGGCGAAAACACCGGGCGGGTCAAAATGCTGCAGGCGATGTAATACCGCTTCAACTTCATCCAGTTCCAGTGGGTCTTCATCAGACTCCTCCACCATCCCGGAGTGGATTTCCTCAAGGGGGGACGTCAGGTAGCCGTGATTGTCAACCGCGTCCATCAGCGCATGGGCGATGGCCTGGTCCCGCTCACTCAGGGGCGTCAGGTTCAGTTGCCATTCCAGATGGTCGTGCAGGGTTTCGGTTGGCGAGTTGCGAGTTTCGAAATCGTTGTCGTTTTCGTCGTCGTTGCGGGCCGATGACGCGGGAGCCGACTGGTAGATGTCGTCCCACGCAGTGTCGACCGGAAGGTCATCGGGGATGGTGTCGGGGCTGTCGGTTTCCGACGACCAGTCCGGTCCGTTCTCGGATTCATCCCAGTCCGGCGAAGATTCAGAGGCGGGGGTCGATTCTTCGGCCGAGGGTGGTTCGGCGGTGTCGCTCTCGCTTTCCGTGGATTCCGGATTCTGGTTATCGTCGTCTTCCGAGGTTTCCAGCATGGGGTTGGATTCCAGCGCCTGCTGGATTTCCTGCTGGAGGTCGAGGGTGGAGAGCTGCAGAAGCCTGATAGCCTGTTGCAGCTGGGGCGTCATGGTCAGGCTTTGACCCAGCTTTAACTGTAATGAGGCTTTCATAACCATGATTCAGGATCCGTCACTCGGTATCTCTCGGTCTCTTTTGGGAGTTGTGGTTGCACAAAAACTCTTTATGTGCTGGTCACTTGCCGTGCCAAGCAAGTTCTTTGCCGAGTGTACTACAGGCGGAACTCATTGCCCAGATACACTTCCTTGACCTGTTGGTTGGCCAGTATATCGTCGGAGTTACCCGAAGCAATGATATGTCCTCCGCTGACGATATAGGCATTCTCACAAATATCGAGGGTTTCCCTCACGTTATGGTCGGTGATCAGCACGCCAATGCCCTTGTCCCGCAGGTGACGGATAATATGCTTGATATCGCTCACCGAAATCGGGTCTACCCCTGCAAACGGTTCATCCAGAAGAATAAACGCCGGCTCCATCGCCAGGGCACGGGCAATTTCCACTCGTCGGCGTTCGCCGCCGGATAACGCCATGCCGGGGCTGTCGCGAATATGAGTGATGTGAAACTCTTCCAGTAATTCTTCCAGCTTGGCCTCCCGTTGGCTGCGGTTGAGTTCGCGTCGGGTTTCCAGTATGGCCATAACATTGTCGCGTACCGTCAGCTTACGAAATACAGAGGCTTCCTGGGGTAAGTAGCCGATTCCCTTGCGGGCCCGGCCGTGCATCGGGAGGGGCGTGATGTCCTGATGGTCGATGGTGATCCTGCCATTATCGGCCGGAACCAGCCCCACGATCATGTAGAAGCAAGTGGTTTTACCGGCCCCATTAGGGCCCAGCAGGCCAACGATCTCGCCGCTACGGATCTCCAGCGACACGTCAATGACGACCTTCTTCTGCTTGTAGCTTTTTGCCAGGTTACTGGCTCTGAGAACTGCCATCGGTATCCTGTCAGTCGGGGTTGCTGGTCGAGTTGTCCGGATTGTTGCGTGGTTGTATCACCATTTCCACGCGGCCGCTTCCTTCGCCCTGATCGGGCGCGCCCTCTGCGGTGACAATGCGATTGGCGCTATCGTAGTGGATGATATCACCGCGGAACAGGTTGCCGTCCTGCTCAATAACCGCCTCGCGCTCGAACGTTACCCGGTTTTCGGCGGCCGACCAGGTGATACTCAGGGCGCGGGCATCGGTTTCTCCCTGTCCTTCCATTGCCGGCTGACGGTAATGTGCGGGCCGGCCGGTGGCTTCAATGCGGCTGACACCGGCTTGGTCGCGGTAAAGTACCACCTTGTCGGCGGTCAGGTTGGTCTGGCCCTGGGTCATTTCTACAGCGCCGGTATAGGTTGCGATCCCCTGGCCGTCATCCAGTCGTGCACTGTCAGCATTGACCCTGATGGGCTCGTCGGACTCCAGGTTGAAAGCCAGGGCCGCTGACGGGCCAATCAGGGCCGTACAAGCGGCCGTCAGTATCAACGATTTCAGAGCTGGCCAGTGGGGCCTGCCGCGGGGAATACAGTTACTTGCCAGGCTCATAGAGTCCTTCCACCTGCGAGTCGAGTTCAAGAATGCGATCATCCATCCAGGCCTTCATGCCGGTAGCCGTGGTCACGCCAGCGGCGTCAGTCAGTTTTACCGGCTCGTCTGTGTAAACGGTGCGATCGCGGTTGTTCAGCGTCAGCACCGCCGTAGTCAGGGTCAGCGGCGGGGCGCCTTCCGCTTCGCGGGTCACCTTTACATTTCCGGTCAGGTGAACCAGGTCGTCCGCTTCCAGAAGGCGCCCCTCGTTTGCCTCCACCTGCCAGGGTGGGCTGCCCCCGTCGCCGTATAGTGTTGCCCGGGGAGATGCCATGACCGTCTCACTGCGAGACTCGAACTGCTCGATTCTCGGGCTTCGGAATTGTGTTGTCAGCCGTCCGGTTTCGTCGTACGACAGGTAATGACCATTGACCACAAAACCGTCGGGCTCGGATTCACCCCGCAGGGATTCAGCGTCCGTGGGCTCCGACGGCTCATCACTTTGCCAGAGCAGAAAGAACAGTGCCACTATCGTGCCTGCCAGGCTCAGGGTTCTGATCCAGGGGCGGTTGAACAGCGGCTGGGCTGACATCAATTCTGCTCCAGGTAGGGTTGCAGAGTGGCCTCAAGTTGCCCGCAGGCGGTCAGCAGTAATTCACAGGCTTCTCTGACGGCACCACTGCCGCCGGGGACCCTTGTGCAGATATCCGCGTGCTGGCGGACAAGCCAGTAACCATTGGGCACGGTAACGCCGAGACCGGCATAGCGGATGGCCGGAAGGTCGGGCAGGTCGTCACCCATGTAGGCGATCTGCTGCGGGGCCAGGCCGAGCTGTCCGGCGAGCTCCACGAGAGCGACCTTTTTGTCCTCGCGGCCCTGCATCAGGTGCAGGATGCCCAGATCATTCATACGTTTGGCGGTCAGGGGCGAACAGCGGCCGGTAATGACGGCAACCTCGATCCCCGCTGCCATCACCTGCTTGATACCCAGGCCGTCGAGAATATTAAAGCCCTTCAGTTCGTCGCCGGAGGCGCTGAAAAACAGTTTACCGTCGGTCATGATACCGTCGACATCCAGCGCCAGCAGACGAATGGCGGCGGCCTTTTCCAATATGTCCGCTGGCCACTGT
>JAWWAM010000154.1:0-6527 GCA_033721715.1 Marinobacter sp. | reverse complement strand
TACACAAACTTGCCACTGTTGAACTTCTGCTTGCTGAAAATCGCCCGATGATGGGAAAAGGTCAGGAACCCCTCCTTGCCGTGATAATGGCCCATACCGGAATCGCCCACGCCACCAAATGGCAAATCGTCCTGGGCAACATGCATCAGCGCATCATTGATACACATGCCACCGGAATGGGTATTGTCGACCACATGCTCCTGCATCGACTTGTCATAACCGAAGAAATACAGCGCCAGCGGGCGCGGACGGTCATTGATGTAATGAATGGCCTCGTCGAGCTTGCCATAACTGACCACCGGCAGAATCGGCCCGAAAATCTCATCCTGCATGATCTTCATATCCGGCGTCGTCTTCAGCGCCAGCGTAATCGGCATCTTGCGTGTGCCATCCTTCATGTCCTCACTGGCCGGATTGATCTCGATCAGCTCTGCGCCCTTGTTGCGGGCGTCCTCGAGATATCCCTGCAACCGGTCGTACTGGCGCTCATTAATGATCGCCGTGTAATCGTCATTGTCGCGCAGGCTCGGGTACATCTTCGCAAACTGGTTGCGGTACTCATTCACAAACGTCTGCACCCGGTCAGCCGGACACAGTACATAGTCTGGCGCCACACAGGTCTGGCCCGCATTCAGCGCCTTGCCGAAGGCGATGCGCTGGGCGGCATCTTCCATGGGCACGTCCGGAGAAACGATGGCCGGTGATTTGCCACCTAACTCCAGGGTTACCGGGGTGAGATTCTCCGCCGCAGCACGCATCACCAGCTTTCCTACCGAGGTGGAACCCGTGAACAGCAGGTGGTCAAAAGGCCGGCTGGAGAAATCCGCTGCCACATCCGCCTCGCCATTGATCACGCTGACCAGGTCTTCCGGGAATGCGGACTCGACAATCTCCCGGAACAGGGCAGAGGTGTGGGGCGTAAATTCTGACATCTTGATCATCGTACGGTTGCCCGCTGCCAGGGACGCCACCAGTGGGCCTACCGCCAGATACAACGGGTAGTTCCAGGGTACGATCACACCCACAACGCCCTTGGGCTGGTAGTGAACGCGGTTGCTGGCAGGCTGGAACAATACAGACACATGCCGCTTGGAGGGCTTCATCCAGCCCTCAAGGTTTTTCAGGGCGTAGTTGATGCCCTGAATGGAGGGCATAACCTCGGCAATCAGCGATTCATCCTTCGAGCGACAGCTGAAATCCCGGTCAATGGCGTCCAGCAGTTTGTCCTGGTTGGTCATGAGCACACGTTTAAGCCGCTTCAGATTCTCCTTGCGTTCAGTCAGTGACGGCATCGGATTATTGCGGAAGGCCTTCTTCTGGTCGTCGAACACACGGTGAGTATGCTGGATCTGCTTCTTGCTTTCGGTAAGCTGGACAACGGTGGCAACCATATCGCTCTCTCCTCGCGACGCCGGGCCCGTGGCCGGGGGCATCTTGTTTATTGTCGACGGCCCGCCGGTGGGGCCGGAAATAGCATTGGCGAAAAAGTATTCAGTTTGCGCTTGGGGCTATTATTAGAGTATATACTCTAGTGAGTCAAGGCGACCGGATGGCGGATCGGGCCATCCCACACACAACAACGCATTGCAGAGCCTATGAAAACCCGAGACAAGATTCTTCTTTCGAGCCTGGAGCTGTTCAACGAGAGGGGAGAGCGCAATATCACCACCAATCATATTGCTGCTCACCTGGCGATTTCGCCGGGGAACCTTTACTACCACTTTCGGAACAAGTCCGACATCATCTACGAGATATTTCTCGAGTACGAAAAGCTGGTGGATTTCTATCTGGATATTCCCGAAGAGCGGCCCATCACCCTGGAAGACCTGACGTTCTATCTTGAGTCTGTGTTTGACGGGCTCTGGAGTTACCGCTTCTTTCACAGGGACCTGGAATACCTGCTCGACAGCGACCGCCGCCTGCGCCAGGATTACCGGGAATTCACCAACCGCTGTCTGGCAGCAATCAGCAGGATATTCGAGAAACTGGCCGATGCGGGGATTATCCAGCCCCAGCCTGACGAACTCCGCTCGGCGATGTCGCTGAATGTGTGGCTGGTTATCACCAACTGGATGGCTTTTCTGAAAACGGCCCACGCCCTTGAGGAGGCCAGCAGCCTGACTCTGAAGGAGTTGAAGCAGGGCATCTATCAGGTGCTGACGCTCGAAATTCCCTACCTGACGGCGGATTATCGGGAGCGGGTGATGGCGTTGCGGGAGAAATACCGTCCAAGTCTGCCAGAGTCTGCAGAGGCTTCAGGCGACGCTTCTGGAAAAGATGAAAAATTGAGGAACTTTTGATCAATTGGCATGTCACTAATTACGACATCGGGAATTCGGACATTCTCGGTGTCGCCTGAGTGAGTTCTCAGGTTTTAGCACGTCGCAAACCCTGACGTTTCGCCGGCCTGTCATGCAGGCCGGTTTTTTCTTGCCTTTATCCCTCGAAAAAAGCTCTTCATCGCATCCTTGTCAGCGCGTTTTAATTCCCCTAGACTTGTATATGTTACCGGTAACATATGCCGGCAAAAAAACAATCAGGAGATACCAATATGTTCCCGACAAGACTCGTAGCGGGCATGCTGTCAGCTGCTCTGGCATTCAGTGCCCATGCTGCTGATTTCACCTTCAAGTTCCAGTCTTCAGACCCTTCCGGTGTCAAGAACTTCGAGATCCAACAGGCCTGGGCCGACCGTGTAGAGGCCATGACTGGCGGCCGCGTCGAGATTGACCTGTTGCCTGTGGGCAGTGTGGTCAGCCACACGGAAACCCTCGGTGCCATGAAAATGGGTGTGCTTGATGGGCATGTTTCGGTAACCGGTTATTTTTCCGGCAAGGATCCGGCATTCGGGCTGATTGGCAATACCGTGGGCGCCTGGTCCAGCCCTGACCAGCTCATCGATTACATCAACTACGGCGGTGGCTATGAGTTGATGAATGAGCTTTATAAACCCTACGGGGTGAAGTTTGTCGGTGGTGGTGGCACCGGCCTCGAGTCGTTCGTGTCGAAGAAGCCCCTGGATGGTGTGGACGATCTCAAAGGGCTGAAAATGCGTGCACCGGAGGGACTGGTACAGTCGGTATTTGCCGCTGCAGGCGCCTCACCGGTGAACCTGCCGGGTTCCGAGGTGTACACCGCGCTGAGCAAGGGCGTGATTGACGCGGCCGACTACACGGTCTTCTCCACCAACCATGACGCGGGTCTTAACGACATTGCCGCCCATCCGGTCTATCCGGGGTTCCATTCACTGCCACTTATTGAGATTGCCATGGATCTCAAGGAATGGAAGAAACTGCCGGAGGACATCCAGGCCATCATGACAGTGTCCGCGCGGGATTTCGCCCAGGATATCAGTACGCAACTGGCAATGGCGGACCTGGAAGCGGTCAGTGAAGCCCGTGACAACCCGGATATCACCATCCATGACTGGTCGGCGGAGGAACGCCGTAAATTCCGCGCCATTGCCCGCGACCAGTGGAAAGCCTACGCCGAACAGTCGCCCAATGCCGAGAAGGTGTACCAGTCGGTGACTGACTACCTTGAGTCCCAGGGCCTCCTTTAAAGAAGTAGCCGCTTCCCTCGATATCTGCCTTCGGGTACCCGTCCGGTACCCGAAGCGAGGAGTTCGTTATGTCTGTTGAAGAAAATACCTCCGCTCAGGACGCTGGCCCCGAGCGTGGAGCTGTCCTGCCTGACAAGGACGAAGACGTGGGCTTTACCTGGCTGGACCGGGCGATCGTCTGGCTGGGCAAGAAACTGAGCCTGGTATTTGCGTTGATAGTTCTGGTGTCTTTCTACGAGATCATCCGGCGCTACGTATTCGATGCTCCGACACTCTGGGTGCACGAAACCGTCACCTTTGCGGGTGCCACACTGTTCGTGATTGGCGGGCTTTATGCTCTGGCGACTGATCGGCACGTTCGCATCGTGCTGATTTACGATGCGGTTTCGCCCCGTGTCCAGCGCTGGCTGCGGGTGGTACATCACCTGCTGGGCCTCGCTTTTTCCGCCATGCTCCTGTTTGCCAGCTGGTCGATGACGAAGGCCGCGGTTCTGGCCCCCTGGGGTGACATTCGACTGGAAACCTCCGGCTCGGCCTGGAATCCGCCGTTCCCCGCGCTGCTCAAGGTGATCATCCTGGTGGCGGTGGCCACCATGACGCTCCAGTTCGTGTTGCACCTTATCCGTGATCTTCGTGGCAAGGGAGATAACTAATGTTTGAGCTTGCCTCCATGGGTATCGGTTACGGCAGCCTGTTGATGCTGGCGATGCTGATTGTCCTGCTGTTGACCGGTATGCAGCTGGCATTTGCCACCGGCCTGGTTGCTCTTGTTTTCGCACTCGGCTGGTTCGGCCCGGATGCCTTGCCCATTGTCAGCAGTCGCCTTTACAGCTTTATCGGCAACTATGTGTTCCTGGCCGTGCCCATGTTCGTATTGATGGCGTCGCTGCTGGACCATTCCGGTATTGCCAAAGACCTGTTCGATGCCATGGCCCGCCTGGGGCGCAGACTTCGCGGTGGCGTAGCCGTCCAGACGCTGGTTGTAGCCGTGATCCTGGCTTCCATGTCCGGTGTCATTGGCGGCGAAACGGTATTGCTGGGCATCCTGGCGCTGCCGCAGATGCTGCGCCTGGGGTACGACCGTAAACTGGCCATTGGCACCACCTGTGCTGGCGGCGCACTTGGCACCATGCTGCCCCCCAGTATCGTGCTGATTATTTACGGGTTGACCGCCAACGTATCCATTGGTGACCTGTTCAAGGGGGCCTTCCTGCCTGCGCTGATCCTGGCGCTGCTTTATATGGTGTATGTGCTGGTCCGTGTCTGGTTGAAGCCGGAGATGGCGCCATTGCCCTCGGACCAGGATGCTCCCGAAACCCCGATGCCGAACTTTTTCAAGGCGCTGTTTTTTCCTCTGCTGTCGGTGGTTGTAGTGCTGGGCAGCATCTATGGCGGGGTGGCGTCGGTAACGGAAGCCTCGGCCCTGGGTGTGATGGGCATAGCCATCAGTACCTGGATTCGTGGCGAGCTGTCACTGGCCATGGTGCGCAAGGCCACCATCAGCACACTGCGGGTATGCGGCATGATCATCTGGATCGGTATCGGTGCCACAGCGCTGGTGGGTGTCTACAACCTTATGGGCGGTATCGATTTCGTCCGTGATATGGTTTTCGCCGTCAGCGGCGGTCATGGCCTGACCACCATCCTGTTCATGATGCTGATACTGCTGGTCCTGGGCATGTTCCTGGATTGGGTCGGCGTTGCCCTGCTGACCATGCCGATCTTCGTCCCTATTGTGACAGAACTGGGCTACAGTCCGATCTGGTTCGGCGTGGTGTTCTGCATGAACATGCAGGTCTCCTTCCTGTCGCCCCCGTTTGGTCCTGCGGCTTTTTACCTCAAGACCGTGACCCCGAAAGACATTTCCCTGGGAGAGATTTTCCGTGCCCTGCTGCCGTTTATCGCGCTCCAGGTGGTGGCTCTCGGCCTGCTGATTGCGTTCCCACAGCTGGCGTTATGGTGGCAGTAACATGAGCGAGAGGGAAACACCGAAAGTGGTTGTAATGGGAGTGTCCGGGTGTGGCAAGAGTCTCACCGGAACCAGGCTTGCCAACGAACTGGGGGTGCCGTTTTACGACGCGGATGATTACCACAGCCGCGCCAATGTTGAGAAAATGGCCGCCGGTATTCCGTTGACCGACGATGACCGCCTGGGATGGCTGGACGATCTTGCGGAGCTGATCCGGCGGGAAGAGGGCGGGCTGGTGCTGGCTTGTTCTGCCCTGAAACGCATTTACCGCGAGCGCTTGCGAGGGCGTAATCCCGAAACTTGTTTTGTCTATCTCAGGGGTGATTTTGAAACCATTTGGGGCAGGCATTCCAGGCGCACCGATCACTACTTCAATGGCCGCGTCATGCTGGAAAGCCAGTTCCAGCTGCTGGAAGAGCCGGGGCCAGATGAAAACGCCGTTGCGGTCGATGTATCCGGCACACCGGAGGAGGTGGTCACCCGCTGCCTGGCCGGGCTCGGGTATGATAGGCACCTTTGACCGTTTTGGAGAAGTAGATGGCAAAGAACAAACGGCCGACATTACAGGATATTGCTGACCGGGTGGGTGCGACCAAGATGACGGTCAGCCGTTGTCTGCGGGGGGGCGACAATGTCTCCAAACCCATGCGGGAGCGAATATTTGCCGAAGCCGAAGCCTTGGGATACATCCCCAATCGCGCGCCAGACCTGCTTTCCAAGTCTACCAGCCACGCTATTGGTGTGTTGCTTCCTTCATTGACCAACCAGGTTTTCGCAGATGTGATCAAGGGGGTTGAGTCGGTCACCGAACCTGCTGGTTATCACCTGATGCTGTCGCATTATGGGTATAGCCCGGAGATTGAGGAGCGCAGCCTGTCTTCGCTGCTGTCCTACAACGTGGATGGCGTGATTCTTTCTGAAAGCCAGCATACGGCTCGCACGCTCAGGATGCTGCAGACCGCCGGGGTTCCAACGGTGGAAATCATGGACACGCAT
>JAWWAM010000153.1:0-6557 GCA_033721715.1 Marinobacter sp. | reverse complement strand
GTTTTATGAGCGACGACAATATTCTGACCGACTCATCAGAAGCCTTTCTTGCTGAAAAAGAATGTGAACACAAAAGCCTCGCTGAACTGGCCACAACGCACACAGAGTAAGCCCATGCATGTTGGTATCGGTGTAGACAAAAACCATATATATGTATATGCTGATACTACATTGTAGCAGCCAGATAAATGTAGGTCGGTGGTTTCAATCATGAGTAGTGCGCAGAAGCTCGAACCCGTTGAGAAAAGCAGAGCCTCCGGCGTGGGCCTAAAAACCGTGTTCACGATTCTGGACCGCTGGGGGTGCACACCAGAGCAGGTCCAGAAGATACTGCAGATCTCCCGGCCGGCGTACTACAAGTACCGCAAAAATCCAGCACAGGCTAACCTGACGCACGATCAGATCGAGCGGCTGAGCTATCTGGTGAATATTCACGGTAGCCTGCGGACGATCTTCGAGAATCCAAAGAACGTATATGGATTCATGGGCCTGAAAAACGATAATCCGTATTTCAATGGCAAAAGCCCGCTGGAATTGATCAGCACCGGCCAGTTCTCAGCGCTCTATGAAACCTTCAAACGTATCGACGTGTTGCGCGGGGGCTTGTGGTGAGTGGTGATTTACCGCCCGTCATCAAACTGGACAGCCTCACCGGGTATCGCCTGATCAACTCGAAATTCCCCCCCACCAGCCTTTTTGATGATGTTGCTGATGAGGAAGAGTTCGAGGCGCTTTATGAGCTTCAGGCGATGACCAATCCCCGATTGCAGACAGAGTTGGGCAACCTCAACCTGGTGCGGAGAGACGACATACCTTTTGGAATACCAGGGTGTTCCTATGCCACCGGCGCGTTTACTCATGTTAACCCGGAAGGTAGCCGTTTCAGCGATGGTCAGTACGGTGTTTTGTATATGGGCGACAGCATTGATACAGCCATTGCTGAAGTTTCCTACCACCAGTCACAGTACTGGAGGGGCGTCCACGGTCTGGACTACGACCGTTTTGTTTTCCGGGGGCTGAAATGCAGAGTAGGGCAGACCGAACTCCACGATGCCACAACCATTTCCTTTGATGACCCCATCTACGACACCGCCAGTTACGTCGCATCCAGGGTTTTTGGGCGTAAACTCTATCAGGCAGGTTCTGACGGGCTGCAGTATCATTCCGTCAGGAAACCCGGAGCAACATGCTGGGGGTTATTCACGCCCAGGCACGTTCGCAGCGTGATCCAGAGCGCTCATTTTGAGTTCATCTGGAATGGCGAGGAAATAAGCGCCATCAATAAATTCACCCGGGCGTGAAAACCCGCTACGACTGCCATTCGCTGACAATCAGATCAAACATTGCCCGCAGTTCGGCTCGCTCATAACTGCGTACGCCGCACACCAGGTTGAGATCAGTGCTCAATACCGGCTCGTCAAACAGATGAATTCCGCCCCTTTGCTGGGACTGCAATGCAAACTCCCGCTCGACGAGACCGAACCCCATACCGGATTTGACCATGACCACCGTGGAATACTCATCATCAGAGCTTGTCACAGCTTCTGAAAGATTAGCGTGTGGGCCAAGCAGGTCGGTCATAAAGTCAAAGAACGGGCAATCCCGATTTGGCCATACCCATGGCAGGCGCCGGCGTGCCTCAAAACCGTCAGGCAAGGTGTCGATACCGGCGTTTGCAGGCCCGACCACGGAAATGCATACCGGTGTCAGGGGCACGATCCTGAGGCGCGGGTCGTTCCATTTTCCGTACACGTACCCCAGGTCCAGCTCTTCAGAGAGCACCTCTTCAATGATCTGGGTCGACGACCGCGTTCGCATTTCAAGAGTCAGGTGAGGCAGGGCGGTTGTCTTTAGGTGTAGTACCTCATCCATCCGTAGATATTCAGGGGGAGAGTTCAGCCCGAGCCGGAGGGTTGCCCGCGGCGATGAGCGTAGGGAAAGTGCGGTATTCCGGACATCCTCCACCGCTGTGAACACCTGGCGAACCGGCATGAGCAGGCGTTCCCCTGCTGCGGTCAGTGCCATTCCTTGCTTGCTGCGTTCGAATAAAAGTACCTGGAACTCATCCTCAAGCTGGCGCAGATGCTCACTGACCGCTGACGGCGTGGAATGACGGCGTGCCGCTGCCCGGGTCAGATTGGACTCTTCTGCGACCAGAAGAAAGGACTTCAGCCTATCCAGTTTTATGTTCATATTCTACGAACACCAGGTTCATATAATGTCCATGGACGGCCCTACATCAGGGGCCGAGAATGGTTTCATTGTAGTCATCGTTCATATTTATAGGAAGATAAAAAATGAAACCAACCGCTATGAACCAGGCGTTTCACCCCTCACAGGCCATTAACCATCAGAGCTTACGACCCAGGGCGCCCAAGCGTCTGTATGGCCTGTTGAAAGTTTATTTCGAACGGTGGAGCAGACGTTACCGCCTCAGAAACTCGCTCTATGAAATGGACACCCAGCTGATTGAAAAAGACATAGGGGTGCCCGCCGGCAGCCTGGCAGAGGAAGCGCACAAACCTTTCTGGCGAGACTGATTCCGGCGGCGAGGCTCAGGCCGAACGATACTTCTTCCAGAACGGGCTATGAGCCTCGCGTAGCAGCTCGGCCCTGGACAGCCCGACATCCCAGGCTAACCGATCCAGTTCTCTCGCTGGCATGCCTGTCAGGCGCTTCTTCAGCCGGCTACGGGTTTTGTGGTTGTCCAGGTATCTTTTAAGCGTGACTATAAGGGCTGTGTAGAATTTCATGATTCACCTCGGTGCATCATGAAATTCTATTTGCCCACTCGTTTCAGAACAGACACAGATTGGTGGAATCAGGGGAGCACAGATCAGGCCCTGCTTTCGGGCTCTTCCCTGTTTTCGGGCTCGCCCCCATTTTCCACAGTCTCTTGTTCCTCGAACCCGGCATTTCGGGGGTCAAGCTCTGAGACGCCCAGGGCTGCTTCCGGGGTTGTGGTGTAGTACTGCTCCTGTTGCTCCACCGGCGGATGACGGCGCTTCGACGCTAACGCTATAAATACGATCAGCCCGCCCAATATAATCGTGTTGCTGAGGAAAAGTCCGCGGGGGCCGAGCATGTCCATGAACAGGGCGCTGATGAGCGGACCAATGATGCTACCTATACCGTAGCTTAGAAGCAGGGCGGTACTGGCGGCGGTTACCTGATGGGATTCCATAAGGTCGTTGGTGATGGCAACCGCAATGGGGTAGATGGCAGCACTGATGCCCATATACAGCCCCACGAAAAGAACCAGCGCAATCATGTTGAGGTTACCGATGAAGGCCGCGACCAGACTGCACAGGGCGGCAACAGTGGCCGCGACCAGCATCACCCGGTAACGGTCGAAGTGGTCACACAAGCGACCAATAGGCCAGGCCAGTAGCATGGCCGCCACAATGGCGGACGCCATGAAGTTGGAGAGCTGCCCCAGGTCGAGGCCAATCCGGTCAGCGTACACCGGGCCCATGGCGTAGAAGGCGCTGATCAACAGCCCCGCAATCAGCGCGCCCAGAGTGCCCACCGGCGACTTGCGGTAGAGCCTGGTTAGCGACAGCCGGTCACCTTGTGTAATAACCGGTGACGCCCGGCTGGTCATCGACAGCGGCGTTAACGCCAGAACAACCAGTATTGTTGCCAGGGAGAATGGAATAAAGCCCGCCGGGTCTGCCACCCGAATCAATACCTGCCCCCCCGCGGTAGAGAGGAAGAAAATTACCTGGTAGATCGCAAACAGGCTGGCCCGGTTCCGGTTATCGGCCTTGCTGCTGAACCAGCTCTCCATGACAATCA
Organism: Marinobacter sp.; assembly: GCA_033721715.1. Classification (GTDB taxonomy): domain Bacteria; phylum Pseudomonadota; class Gammaproteobacteria; order Pseudomonadales; family Oleiphilaceae; genus Marinobacter. The sequence continues at coordinate 2,759 of JAWWAM010000153.1, read as the reverse complement.
TCAGGCCTGCCATCGCAAAACCGCCCAGCGCCCGTAAAAAGCCCCATAAAATAGCTTCGACAGCCATGGGGTAGATCAGTATCGAAGCAGCGAGAACCGCGGAAAACACAGCAAACGCCCGGATATGACCGACTTTTTCGATAATTCGCCCAGCGTAGAGGGTGCCGGCCACAAAACCGATGGAATAGAACGCCAGAATCCAGCCAATTACGCTGGCGCTGAATTCTTCGATACTGAGCCTTAGGCCGAGCAGGGTCATCAGGAAGGCGTTGCCCATAATGAGCAGGATAATGCTCAGGATGAGGGACGACAGGCTGGTGATGGTTCTTTGCATCAATCCTCCGTATCAGGCCGATGGAAAGTCGCATTTGTGTCTGGTAATACCTATAGCAGGGACTCTGGGGATGGAACGGCTGAAAAAAAGGGCGTGACCGGAGACAGGCCATGAGACCTTCCATGATTCCGGAGTCCTGGATAACCGGAATCATGGAAGGCAAGCGCTGCAATAACTCTATGGTTGTGGCTGGTCTCTAGACGTAGAAGTCCAGGTCTTCCTGCGCTTTCAGCAGATCCCGCATCTTGATTGGGTCGTCGCCAAAGAAAAACACAAGGCCCCAGTGAGTTCCAAAAGCCGCCCGGTCGGGCACTGTCTCTTCTGTCGGCTCATGTAATTCGTGGTACTCGAAATAGGGGTGCTCAATGGTTTCCTTGGGCATTTCGAGCCTGCTGACCACTCGGCGGCGCGGATACACGCCAAAGCAACCTGCATAGCCTTTCGCGTCGACCACCTCGCGGGGGAAGAAATTATCCACTTCCTCTTTCGTGCTTTTGGGATCGAACACCAACATTGACGCCTGATAGGCATTGAAACCATAAGCCCGCTCAATCAGTTCAAAAGCCTTGAAGCCGGGCGGGCGGTAGGCCACTTCACCAAAATACATTTCGCCATCTGCAGTAACAAAGTACTCGGGGTGAATCAGACCAAAATGGATGTCGAACGTTTTGATCAGTAACTCGATTTGCTTGGTAATCGCGTTACGCCAGCTCTCGAGTTGCGCTGTTGCAGGGACAAATACCGAGTAGCCCAACGTTACGTATTCGGAAATATTGAGGAACTTGATTTTACCGTCGTGGATCCAGGCCTCAACTGCGAACTCCCAGCCGTCCAGGTGGCTTTCCATCAACAGCGGATATTCTTCCGCCGGAATGGTGTCGATTTCTTCTATCTTGCGGATCATCCTGTGGCCCAGGCAGCCGGCCTTGTCGAAGGCTTTGACGTGAATCGGGTCATCCGGGTCGCCATCAAGCTTGAGCAGCGTCTGATTGACGCGTTTCATAAAGCGCACGATGTCTTCCTTCTCGTGCGCCTCCTCGAAAATACCGACGCGGATGCCGCCAAGCTGCGCGCGCCGCTTCATCAGTGCCTTGTCACGAAACAGAATGGACTGCCCGTACATGCGGGGGTTATTAAGCAGGACAGAATTGATCGCCCCGGACCACTCGACCGTTTCTTCAAAGAGCGGGATGGCGACATCAACACCCTCCGCTTTCAGCTTTTCCGCGATCTCAAGGGACCGGTCGTTCAGGCGGATAAAATCCCACGGGATAAACGGTATCTTGTTGGCCGTACAGAAATCCGCTGCCCATTCCGGAGCAACCACTATATAGCGGCGGTCAAATTTCTGGGCAGCCTTGATCGCGTTGACACTCCACCCGAGTAGGGCGATGTAACCTTTGTTCGGATCCTTCGGAGTCTCTGTCCCTTTGACAGAATCCATCTCCGGGTCGAGCCAGGCAGCTACCTCAGTTGGCAATTGCTTTTCTGACGTCATCGACATTCGGTGTTCTCCTTGCTGGTTAACCCAGACAAACTGCGCCGATAAGTGGAGCGCACCGGGTAAAATGAGCCTTTAAGCAGTGTTGTTTACGGGGTTTAGTGAATCCCGATCATCAACCTCAATATAGTCGGCCCGGTTACAAATTGAAACGAAACTGCCGGAATAGTTTGCTTCCGAAACGCCACAAGAGCATCGTTGAACTACGGACGATTTCAAATGGCTTATACGTTAAGCAAGGAAAACACTGTGACTGCTCCCGGCTCTGTTTCAACTACCAACGCTTCAGTTAGCCAGTTTGACGAAGCGCTGGAGCAGCTTGCAATTACCCACCAGAGCAACCCCCTGGCGCCCAATACAGAGGTGCTGGCAGCGGCACTCGTTGTGATGGCAACTGCCGATGGACTGGACGCGCTTTACGCCCGGGTACCGGCAATGGAAGCCAAGGGCGTATTTGCCAACAGTGACTGGAACCAGCCCGTTATTCTGCGGCCCGCACTGGCCGTTCGAACATTACGCCAGGGCGCGCCCGCCTACACGGTCATCGAAGCCCTGAGTGAGCTTCGCTTGCTTGCCGTGGCCATGGGCGACTATCGCCATCCCGGAATTTCAGCAGAGCAGGCCAGGAACTTTCTGACCCAGGTCACAGCCCTTAACCTTGACCTGTTGTCTGGCCAGATGAGCGAAGCCGACAGAGAGCGGCCTCAGGGGCTGGGCTACATCGTCAACTCTCTGTACCAGTTTCTGCTCACCAGGCTGGGCTATGAGAGTATCCTCGACAGTCTGGTGGATGAAGTACGCCGCCTGCTGGCTCAGCGCCCGATCCAAACTGAAAGCATCAAACTGATGGTCAGCCAGATTGCAAAATGTCTGTTTGACCCGGAGATTGAAACCTCTGGCATGGACAAAGCTGCACGTCTTGTC
>JAWWAM010000152.1:0-6561 GCA_033721715.1 Marinobacter sp. | reverse complement strand
GGGTGTTCCTTGACGAATCCGTGGCCGCCCAGCAGTTGCACGCCGTTGGTGCCGGCCGCCATTGCTTTTTCGTTGCAAAGCAGTCGTGCCAGGGCGGTTTCCCGGTGAGCCGGAAGGCCCTGTTCCAGACGGCTGGCGGCTCGCCAGGTAAGCATGCGCATGCTGTCAGTCTCGATTGCCAGATCACTGATCATGAAAGCAACAGACTGGCGATGGCTGATGGGCTCGCCGAAAGCTACGCGGTCGTTGCAGTAAGGAACGACGTAGTCGAGCACTGCCTGGGCAGTACCGATGGCCAGCCCGCAGCGAAGGAGTGAGCCGCAATCGAGGAAGGCCTGGTAGTCGAAGTCTTCTTCGCCCAGCAGGGCATTGGCCGGTACTTCAACATTATCAAGCAGCAATCTGGCTGGTCCCGCAGCTCGGAGCCCCATCGTCGGGTCGGGTTTAACGCCAAGGCCTGGCGTTCCTGCTTCCACGATAAACAGTCTCGGGTGTCCATCGAGTTCAGCCGAAACCAGCAGGAGTTCCGCGTTTTCGCCCTGCACAACAGTATTTTTGAGGCCGGTGAGGGCATAGCCGGTACTCGTTTTCCGGGCCGACGTCTGCAGCGTGAGGGGGTCAAACAGGGGGGCGGGTTCATCGATCGCGATTGTCGCTACCGGTGGCTCGTCACCACAGAATGCCGGCAGGTAGCGGCTTTGCTGTTCACCGCTGCCCCAGCGGGAGATCGCCTGGGCCACACTGAAAGGCGCGAGTAATGCAGTCGCCAGACCCATATCACCCCATGCCAGCTGTTCGGCGATCAACACACTGGTCACCGGGGACTGATGTTCCGCAACACCGCCGAATGCTTCTGGTATCGCATACAGGGGCAATCCCAGTTCGCACGCTGCTGTGCGGGTACCGCTCGGTATTTGCCCGGTTTCATCGGCAGTGGCAGCAGCTGTTCTGAGTTCGTCACGGGCAAATCGACCAAGCAGGTCCGTTATCAGCTGTTGGTCGTCGGTCAGTGAGAGATCGAAAAGCTCAGCGGGGGCGTGCTTGGGCAGGCGTTTCGTCGGCAGCCAGTCGTTGACCCGACGGAACTCCCGTCCGGCGAAAGCGAGTGCGCGAAACCCGGTTCGGGTCCCGTGGTAGGCGGTTCTTTCGAGCGGAGCACGCAGCCCAAAACGGTCCAGTAAGGGATTCGCGGCGAGCCGGTTCATCATGGAAAGGGCGAAGCCCATTGGGTCCCGTGTCATCTACTATCTCCTCGGTTGCACTGCCCCGTGTTCGCCTGCTGACGATCAGGGGCGGGTGTTGTTTGTTGATCATGGGCCCGCGCCGATCCGACGCCATTGGCATGTCGTACATTACGGGCAGGCAAGATGGTCAATAGCCATGGATTAACCGTACCTCTACCCGTTACACTCCGGTTGATACTGTGCCCCTTAACACGCTGACTAAAACCCACTGACTAAAGTAACGCTGCTGGATGCTCCCCCACATTGGCTCTCGTTTTAACCGTCGGCTCCTTATTCTCTGGTTGGTTTTCTGGGCCCTGCCGACGTTGGCTCGGGCCCAGCAGGTGGAAATAAGAGTGGAGGGTGACTTCCCGCAGTTGCAGGACAATGCAGAGGCGTTCGTGGGGGAGGTTGATGGCCGCACGGCCAACAGTCTGAGGCGATACGCCGGCACAGCCGAAACTCAGGTGGAAGACGCTCTTCGCGCCCTCGGTTACTACAATCCGGTTATTCAGTGGGAAATTATCGAACCTCCAGGTGAGGATGAAGAGCCTGCGCGCCTGGTTCTTACTGTGCAGCCGGGTGAGCCGGTACGTGTCCGTTCCCGTAAGGTAGAGATTGAGGGCCCGGCCAGTGAAGATCCCGGTTTTAAGGGGTCGCTGCCGCAGAAACCGGCCGAGGGAGATGTGTTGAACCACGGTGAGTACAGTTCGCTGCGCCAGACCATCGATAATCGCGCCAGCCGACTGGGGTATTTTGATGGCGAGTTTACTACCCGCAAGCTGGAAGTGGACCCTGAAAAGAGCGTGGCCGATATCACTCTGATCTATCGCAGCGGTGAACGTTACCGGCTGGGTAAGGTCAGTTTCAGCGAAGGCCATGGATTCGAGGAGCAGCTCCTTGAACAGTTTGTGCGTTTCGAACCGGGTGAAGTTTTTCATGCTGACAAGATCGCGAGGCTCAACACGGATTTGTCCAACAGCGGCTATTTTTCCGGAGTGGATATCGAGGCTTCGCCCGGCAGCGCAGAGGATAGGGTGATTCCGGTTAATGTCGGGCTGACAACAAGGCCTCCCCGGTCGGTTGCTGCGGGTATCGGTTTTTCCACCGACGTGGGGCCCCGTTTGCGGGGTAACTGGCGGGAGCACTGGATTAACCCCATGGGCCATCGCCGTGGCGTCGAAACCGAACTTTCTGCTCCGCGCCAGAACCTGAGCACGTGGTACGAACTGCCCCTGGACCCACCCATGACAGACTCCATCCGTTTGTCCGCGGGTTACCAGCGGGAGGAGATAGAGGATGTTGAATCGGAACTGCTGACCCTCGGCCAGCAATGGAAACACCAGCTCGACGATGGCTGGTTACAGGTGGCCTCCCTGCGGTGGGAGGGGGAACGCTACCGCATTGGCGATGATGAGACCGAGCAAAGCAGCCTGCTGTTGCCCGGGCTGGGCTACTCAAAGCTGCATGCAGACTCGCCTCTGGACCCGTCCCGGGGTTATCGGATTCAGTTTGATGTAACCGGGGCTCACCGGGCCGTACTGTCGAACGTCGACATTGTTCATGTGAATTTTCTCGTCAAGGGCCTGTATACTCTGGCGGATAACCACCGCTTCCTGACCCGTTTTCAGTTTGGTGGCGTAGCAACCAATCGTTTTTCCGATGTACCGCCGTCGTTGCGGTTTTTTGCCGGTGGTGACCAGAGTGTCCGGGGTTATGGTTACGAAACCCTGTCGCCCAGGGACGAAGACGATGTCGCTGTTGGTGGGCGTTACCTGATGGTCGGCAGTGCTGAATATCAGTACCAGTTTGCCGACAACTGGCGGGTAGCTGCCTTTGTGGATGAAGGCAATGCCATTGATGATCTGGCGGACCCCCTCGCGACGGGCGCCGGGCTTGGTATCCGCTGGATAAGCCCGGTGGGGCCTCTGCGGCTGGATGTCGCAAAAGGGTTGAACCCGGAATTTGGGGGGGAGTGGCGTATTCACTTCTCCATGGGGCCAGAGTTATGAGCGAGGCTCCAGCGGAAAAGGTCCACAGGCCGAAGCGTCTGAGGAATGGCCTGTTGATTGCGCTGGCCATCATAATCCTGCTGCCTCTGATCCTGGTCGGGGCACTGCTGTTGGCCTTGCGCTCGGAGACCGGAACGGCCTGGGTAATTGACCAGATTCCCGGTCTGGAAGTAGAGCAGGGGCAGGGCTCGTTGCTGGGGCAGTGGCAGGCCCAGTGGTTGAGGTGGCAGGGTTACGGTGTGGGCCTTCGGCTGGAGGCTCCGGTGGTTGACTGGTCGCCTACCTGTCTTTTCAGCAAGCAGCTGTGCCTTGAAACCCTGCGGGTAGAAACCATAGATCTGACGCTCCAACCATCGGACGATCAGCAGAAGAAAGCCGGCGATATCGAACTTCCTGGCATTAACCTTCCGGTGGGCCTGGCGGTCAGGGAGGTAGACCTTGGTACTTTCACTCTGAATGACGGCAAGGTCTGGGATCGTCTGGAGCTGCGGGCCGAAGGCTCCGGATCGGACTGGCATCTTCAGGGTCTCTCCTTTGCCCGTGATGATCTCGGAATTGAGGCGTCCGGCCGGGTGCAGACACGCGGCGACTGGCCGCTGGATCTTGACGTGGGAGTACGCCTGCCGCCCCCCTACGGGCCGGACTGGAGCCTTGCTCTCAATCTGACCGGTAGTGCTGCTGACATGAGAGTGCGGGGCAAAAGCACTGGTTACCTGGAGGCCACACTCGCCGGTCGGGTGGCGCCTCTGGACAGTGCCTTGCCTGCACAATTGACCGTGGAATCTCCGAGTTTTATTCCCGCTGAGGGGTTACCTGAAACCATGGTTTTTCAGGACACAGTCGTGGCATTGAAGGGTAGCCTCGAAAACGGTTTTCGTTCTGATTCCCGTACCTCGCTGCCCGGCACCGACGGTGATATTGCGGTAACGTTAAAGGGTCTGGTGACAACGGCCGGAGTCGAAGAACTGAACCTCTCGCTCTCGGCGCCGGGAACCGGCGACGCCGAGACCGGAGAAGCATCGGTGACGGGAAGTATGGACTGGCAGCAAGCCTTCTTGCTGGATGCCCGAATCGCAATGGCAGCCTTCCCCTGGTACAGCCTGATCCCGGACTTTGAGCAGCCACCGGTTTCCCTTCGCCAACTGAATGGTGAGGTCCGCTATCAGTCCGGTGCCTATCAGGCGAGTCTCGAGGCCAACGTCGATGGCCCCCACGGGGAGGCGGACCTGTCCGGGGAGCTGGATGGCGATATGGAATCGGTCAATATCAGTCGTCTGCGAGTGAACACAGGCGCCGGGTTCCTTGGGGGGCAGGGAACGGTAGCCTTTTCAGACCAGCTGGCGTGGGATGCACGCCTGGAACTGGACGGTTTCAACCCCGGCTACTGGTTGCCGGCTCTCGAGGCGAGCCTGAACGGTAATGTCGAAACCAGTGGGCGGATGCCGGAAAATGGAAAGCTGTCAGTAGAGGCAGAGTGGGATCTTTCAGGTACCTGGCAGTCCAACGATGCCCTGGTTCGCGGTGCACTGAACAGTGACACCGAAGCCTGGACGTTGTCTGGCCTGGAGCTTCAGGTGGGCGATAACCGGGTCACCGGCAGTGGCCAGTGGAGTAGCGAGATTGAGGGCAACCTGAACGTGGAGATGCCCTCCCCGGAAACCTTCCTGCCCGGCCTGGCAGGTTCGCTGACCGGAACCGCTTCGATGTCCGGGACACCCGAGCAGCCTCAAGGCAGTGCGAGTGTGTCCGGTTCCGAGCTGGCCTGGCAGGAACTGAGCCTGGGCAATCTGGAGCTGAACGCCAACCTTGGGGAAGGTCTGAGTGTCAGTGCTGATGTTGAAGCGAGGGAACTCCGGTACGGCGAGCAGTTACTGCAGGTTGTGACGCTGGGTCTGTCAGGCACCCGGGATAATCACCAGCTGAGCATTAATGCCGTTCATGAGGAGGCTGAGGTCGGGCTGGAATTTGCCGGTAAGGCGGGCGAGAACTGGAACACCTGGCAGGGTGCTGTAGAGCAGGGGCGCGTTGAGGTTCCGGAACAGGGGCAACAATGGACGCTCGCGGGGCCAGCAGCACTGGAGTATACCGAAACCGGCAGTCTGACTTTCGGCAGCCATTGCTGGCAATGGCAACAGGCCTCGGTATGTGCGGAAGACCAGACGCTACTCCCTACCCAGGACCTTGCCTATCGGGTGGAGAACTTCCCGACTACCGCATTGGCGCCGCTAATGCCTGAAACGCTCCGCTGGGACGCAGAGTTGAACGCAGACATCCAACTGGTCATGACGGAGAACGGGCCTGATGGTGAGGTATCACTGGACGCCGGCGCCGGGGAGTTTGAAGTCATGGCCAGGGACGAATGGCAGACACTGAGTTATGACACCTTCACCACTTCACTTCGGTTGAAACCGGACATCGCTGAACTGAATGTGGACCTGAAGGGGCCGGGGCTGGGTGACCTCTCGGTATCAATGGCCGTTGATCCGAACGCCAGTGAGCAGGAGGTCGATGGTCAGTTCCGCGTGCAGGGCCTGGACATCGCGATGGCAGGCGTTTTTGCCGGACTGGAAGTGGTCGAGGGTGAACTCAATGGCGAGGGCAGGCTTTCCGGCCCGTTGATGAAGCCGGCGGTGCAGGGCGAAATAGCGTTGACTGGCGGTCGGATTTCCGACCCCCAGCTGCCCATACCGTTGGAAGATATGGTGGTGAGCGTGGAGCTGAATGGGTATTCCGCGGATATTTCCGGCCGCTGGCGCAGTAACGAGCGCAGTACCGGCAACATCAAGGGGGGGCTTGACTGGTTCGCGGAGCCCTATGTAGAGATCAATCTCACCGGTGACCGGTTGCCGTTCAGCTACGACCCTTACGCCCGCGTAGAACTGGTTCCGGATATTACCGTTACCTATAGCGGGGGTGACCTTGCGGTAAGCGGCCGCCTGGAGGTTCCCCGTGGCGAGATCGAGATCAGGGAACTCCCCGCACAGGCGGTTTCGGTCTCGGAAGACGAAGTGATCGTCGGCGTGGAAAAAGAAGAGGGTGGTTTGCGCTCCCTGGCTATGGATGTGACGGTGGTGGTCGGCGATGATCGGGTCAGTTTCAACGGTTTTGGCGTGACAGGGAACCTCGAGGGCACCCTGCGTATCGGCAACAATATGGACACCCGTGGTGAATTGCGGCTGGTTGAGGGCCAGTATGAGGCTTACGGCCAGGAGCTGGAGCTGAGAAGGGCCCGGTTGATGTTCGTAGGGCCGCTGACAGAGCCGTACCTGGACATCGAAGCTATCCGACGGGTAGATACCGTAGTGGCCGGAATACGGCTCAGTGGC
>JAWWAM010000151.1:0-6575 GCA_033721715.1 Marinobacter sp. | reverse complement strand
TTCGCCCGTGGACGGGCCCAGTGAAAACTCCCGCAGGGCATAGCCTTGTGGCAACCCTGCGTTCTCATTGGCGGCCAGCAGGTAAAGCCGGCTGTCATATCCTTCACGGGAAAGCCTTTTGGCCTCACTGATATCAAGAAACGGCGTGCCGTCCAGTTCGCCCGATTTCCCGCCCGGGGTCGCTTCGCCAAAACACCCCATGGCCAGGGGATCGATGCCAATCACCCGGCCTTCAGGCGCGGGGCGCTGTACTTCCAGCCAGGGGGCGACACACAGGCCAGCCATCCGCAGGTCTGCAAAATCGGCCACCCCAACAGGCTGTCCGTCGGTCCGCACCACATGAATCCGGGGCGCCACGGCCTCTTCACTCTGGAACAGGCTGTTACGGGCCTGATCTGTCAGCACAGTGACCCCGGTCCACAACATGGTGGCCAACACGATCATCAAAGCCAGCGCCGCCAACTGGAACGGATGACGGCGATAATGGCTGATGAATGCCCGTACCAGCATCATCGCCTAGGGTGTTCCACTCAGGTCGAGCAAATGGTCGCAGCGGCCAGCCAGTTCGCGATCATGAGTGGCCAGAACCAGAGCACAGCCGCTGTTGCTCTGCACGTCAAACAGGCAGTCCGCCACCTCATCGGCGGTATGACGGTCAAGGCTGCCCGTGGGCTCGTCCGCCAGTATCAGCGACGGTGCCATGGCAAATACCATAGCCAGTGCCGCCCGCTGGGCCTGGCCGCCGGATACCTGGTTCGGATAGCGATCAGCTTCGGCACCCACACCCAGCCGTTCCAGCCAACGGCGCTCGCCACCACCCGCAAGGCCGGCCAGGTTTGCCCGCAACTGAACATTCTCCACCAGCGACAGGGCCGGCATCAGGTTCGCGTCCTGGAACACCACACCGATGGAGCGTCGCCGCAACTCTGCCCAGCGTGTATCGAAGTCGCGATTACCAGAGCTGTCAAAGGATTCCCCTGCTACTGTTATGACGCCCCCGTCCGCTCGTTGCAGGCCACATAGCAGGTTCAGCAGGGTACTCTTGCCGGAACCCGAGCGTCCGATAACAGCCAACGACTCCCCCGGCAAGACACTCAGGGTAAGACCACTGAGCACGGGCACCCGTTGCCCACCGCTGGTAAACCCTTTGCTCAATCCTTCAATGGCCAGTACCGGGCTCGACATTAAACGCTCCGCTGGATAGTGGGTTCCGGTTCTTCGCCCCGGCGGTAGGCGCGCCATTCCCGGAATTGTTCAAGATAAGACAGCAATGCCGGAATCACCGCCAACACCAGTAAGGTCGACAGCCCCAGGCCAAAGGCAATGGACGTGGCCATGGGGATCAGGAACTGGGCCTGGAGTGAGGTTTCAAACAATAATGGCAACAGGCCACCAATCGTGGTCAGAGAGGTGAGCAAAACCGCCCGCACCCGCTGCACCGCCGCTTCGTTAAGAGCATCGGTAATGCCCAGCCCTTTCTTTCGCTGCTGGTTGTAAAAGGCCACCAGAATAATGGCGTTATTCACCACGATGCCAGACAGGCCAAACAGGCCAAACAAAGAGAGGATGGTGAGCTGAAGCCCCATCAGCCAGTGACCGATCAGGGCCCCGACGAGAGCAAAAGGAATGATGGCCATTACTATCAATGGCATGCTCCAGGAGGCGAACACCCAGGCCAGCACCACATACATCAGCCCCAGGCCGATGATCAGGCCGGTTTGCATGTCCTCCATGGTTTCACGCTGGTCGGCCGCCCTGCCCTCAAAGCTGTATCGAAGGTTGTACTGGCTGGCCAGGGACGGCAGTACATTCTCCTCCAGGCTGGCGATGATCTGGTCTGAGGTACTGACGCGGGTGTTGAGGGAGGCGGTGACCTCTACCGACAATTCTCCCTCCGCGTGCCGCAGTGCCTGGAAGCCCTGACGATGGTCCAGATTCATAACCTGAGCCAGTGGCACAAAGCGCCCGTCCGGTATCCGCACGGTCAGCTGTGACAGGGTGGCCATGCTTTCACGCTGCTCGCGAGGTAACTGTACCCGCACTTCCACTTCGTCCCGCCCATCCTGGTAGATCTGGGCAATACGGCCGTCGAACGCCGCCCGCAGCTGGCGCCCCAGATCATTGGTGGTCAGGCCCAGCGCCTCACCGTGGGCACTGACCTGATAGATAAGCTGCTCACGGCCCCAGGGCATGTCGTCTTCGGTATCCAGCACACCGGGCAGGGTACGCAGGGACTCATTGAGGGTTTCAGCCGCTGCCTTGAGATCGATGGCACTTTCTCCCGTCAGTCGCACGTTCACATCTTTGCCTGGCGGGCCGGACTGGCGCTCTGAGATGGTGAGGTTATCCAGTCCGGCAGGTCGGTTCAGGCGGTCCCGCCAGGCCGTGATGAATTCCGGATTGCGAACGGAGCGTCGGTCCGAAGGCACCAGCTCCACCATGATGGAGCCCAGCTCATCCCCTGTACGGGTCGTGCCCTCAGCACCCTGACTGGTGCCATGATTGGCAACCGCATGCAGAATCAGGTCACCCCCGAGCGCCTCTTCAGTTTCGTTCAGAGCCTGCTGCATCCCGGCGATAAAATCGTCCACGGTTTCCCGGTTGGTGCCGGCCACAAAGCTTGCATTGGCGTAGAGCACCGAGGGCTCCGGAGTGGGAAAGAAGTTGAACCCGAGCCGGCCGCCAACCAGCAGCCCCACTGTCAGCAGGGCCACCGCCAGGGCAGAAGCCAAAGTAAGGCCACGATGCTGCAGGGTGTAGCGGGACGCCTGGCGGAAAGGCCCCTCACGGAAACGATCAAAGCCTGACTCAAACCGGTTACGCACACGTTCCACCGGGCCGGGGCCAGCCTTCTTGCGTTTGCCCGGGGTAAAGGCATGGCGCAGGTGGGCCGGCAGCACGATAAAGCACTCCAGCAAGGAGGCGACCAGCACACAGATCATCACCAGGGGGATGTCACCCAGGATGTTACCGATGACACCCCCTACCACCAGCAGCGGCATAAAGGCTGCCACGGTGGTCAGCGACGACGCCAGCACCGGCCATACCATCCGCTTGGCGGCCCCCTCTGAAGCGTAGATAGACTCCTCGCCCATGCGGGCGTGGGCGTCAGCGTCCTCCCCCACCACAATGGCGTCATCCACGATCACCCCCAGCGCCATGATCAGTGCAAACAGGGAAATCATGTTGATGGAGCCGCCAATGCCCCAGAGCACCGCCAGCGCCGCCAGAAAGGCCGTGGGAATACCAATGGCCACCCAAAGTGCGACCCGTCCCGGCAGGAACAGGTACAGCAGAATAATAACCAGAACCAGGCCGCCCATGCCGTTCTTGATCAGCAAGGAAATACGGTCGTCCAGTAGCTGCCAGGTTTCATCGTAGACTTCCAGTTCCACAGAAGGCGGCAGCACCGGGCGAGTCTCCGCCAGCCAATTCTCCAGCACTCCGGCCGCCTCCAGGGAGTTACCATCCTCCGCCCGCTGGAGCTGGAGTTCCACCGCCGGAAACCCATCCCGCGTCAGGTTCACCTGGCTTTCCCGCGCTTCCTGGCGAATGATGGCAATGTCGCCCAGGCGCAGCTGAATACGTTCACCGCTGAGCACCGGTATGGTTTCAAAGTCCTGCGGGCTGCGGCGCTGCTCCACGGACCGCAGTTCACGGGTGGCGTCCTGCTGGCCCATCATTCCCGCAGGTAAGTCACGGGACACAGATCCTACACGCTCGGCAATCTGGTCCAGCGACAGGCCCAGGGCTTCCAGCCGCTCTACCGGCACATCAATACTGATCTGCTGCTCCGGCAGGCCGCGAATGGATACCCGGTCAATACCTCGTGACAGCAGCTCATCTTCATATCGGTAGGCCAGTTGACGCAGCTCCGACCGGTCCATGTCGCCGTAGACCAAAAGCCTGCCAACGGGCTCGTAGCGTTCAAAGCGGGTTACCTGGGGCTCTTCGGCTTCTGCCGGCAGGTTGGTGAACTCATCCACTTGCTGACGCACATCATCCAGCGCCTGGATCGGGTTGGTATTCTCGGTAAATTCCAGGGTAATGGATGACACTCCCTGAGCGGAGGTGGAGGTCATTTTTTTGAGCCCCTGGACGCTGCGAAGACGCTGCTCCAGGGGGTTGGTGATGCCTTGTTCCACGTCCTCCGCGGAGGCACCGCTCCACACCACCCGAACACTGACAATATCAAGGGCAAAGTTCGGGAAGAACTGGATGTTCATCCGGGTCAGCGCCAGGGCGCCACCAAGCAGCATCACCAGCATCACCAGGTTGGCCGCTACCCGATGGTGTACGAAGAAACCGATTACACCGCGGCGACGCCTCATTCGTCCGCCTCAGGCGCGGCGCCGGCAAGTTCCACTTTCAGCCCCGTCATGGCATTGGGGAGATGGGTGGTAATCAGCGAGTCGCCGGCCTCCAGCCCCTCCGCCGACACCACCACGTGACGATCACCGTTCGAACCTCTGGCCTCTCCAAGGCGTTTCACGGTGACGCGCTGCATACGGGAGTCCTCAGTCATCCGGTAAACACTGTCGCTGCCGTAGAGGGCACTGTAAGGAACGGCAATGGCATTCTGGGTTGGCGGCCTTTCCAGAGTAACCGGGAGCAGACCGCCCGGGCGCAGGCCTCCAGCCTCTCCCCGCAATGTGAGAATCGCCTCGGTACCCGCAGGATCACTGGTCCCGGCGAAGCGGGACAGGATAAAACGATGCCGGCCATCATCCGTAACCGCTTGCAGTTCCTCGCCGGAATCCAGGGCATCCAGCAACTCCTGGCGGAACACATCCGGTACCCGGGCTCTCAGTTCCAACCCCTGGTCGGGGTAGACAGAAAGCAACCGGGCGTTCTGCGATACACGATCACCCTCCGCCACCTGGATATCAGTCACGATACCGTCGAAGGGAGCCCTTACCGTCGCTCTTTCTGCGTCCCGGCGTGCGGAAGTCAGGGCTGCCTGAGCCCGGGCAAGCCTGGCCTCCAGGCTCTGGACCCGGGAGGGGTGTTCGTCCACTGCCCGCTGCCGTGCAGTGACCGTCAGGCGGGCGCGGGCAAGGGTATCAGAGGCGGTCTCCAGCGCTTCCTGCGAGGTCAGGTCCCGATTGACCAGCGATTGTGTTCTCTCGAACTGGCGCCGGGCGTTATCGAGAATGGCTCGTTCGCCTTCGAGGGCGTTGCGATCGGTGGCATAGCGCACCTCTTCCGAGGACAACTGGGCCCGGAGATCGCCTACGTCAGCTTCTGCCTGGGCAACCAGGGGCGCAACATCTGCCTCATCCAGGGCGACCAGCAGCTCTCCCGCTTTCACCCGCTGCCCCTCCCTGACCGGTCGGCTGCCAATTCGTCCTGCTAGAGGTGCGGCAATGGTGGTCTGTTCCGGTGCCACCAGCTCGCCATACAGGGGCAATACCGGCGCACGGGTATCCGGCGTCACCGTCATGACCTCAACGAGCCAACTGCGTTCTCTGGCACTGACAGTTTCCGGCTCGGGCCTGGTGACCTTGAGCAGGATAAAACCGGCAACACCGATGGCAAGTATCAATAAAGGAACAAATCTTTTTATCATGGTTATCTGGCCAATCGCGGTGTGTAAACCTGGATGAAATCCGGCTTCTTACTATACAACCCGAACCCGCTTTTGGATCCGGATCTGCCATGGTGCGTCAATATAGCGCATGTGGGCGCAGTGTCAGGATCCATTAGACTTTAGTCGCAAACCCCATCACTTTTTGTTGAAAATCTGATCTAATTCACAATTCTTGCTTGTGCTCACTTTATCTACACATTCCAGGATCCGGAATCAGCCCGCTCCAGCCGCCACAGACCTAGCGCATGGATAGCTATAAAGACCCCCTGAAAGAACTGGCCCGCCCTTACCGTAAGGCTGTGTTGAAGGCACTGCTGGTGCTTTGTGTCATTGGCGCCATATTGTTCTCGTCGATGAACCTGCTCAAAGGCAGTTACCCACTTGCCTTTGTCGAGATTGCAATGGGCATCTATTCCATCGTTGTTTACCGGGCCATCCGTCACACCCGGCATCTGGAACGCTGGATCATCGCCTACCTGATCCCTTTCTTCACCGCCATGATGTTTGCCATGGCAACCCCGCGGGCGACCTCCTCTGCCCACGCGTGGGTGCTACTGATACCCATTATTTCTCACCTTCTTATGGGTCGACGACTTGGGCTGGCCGTTTCTCTCTTCTACATGAGTGTGGCAGCAGTGATCTTTCTGTTCAGACACCTGGACCGGCCAGAAATGATGCAGGCGCTGCCGATCACCAACATTGCCGTGATCTCCCTGTGCATTCTGGTATTTTCCCACGTTTACGAAGTTACCCGTGAAACCTCCGAGCGCCAGCTCATGAAAATCGCCCAGACCGATCCGCTGACCAGTCTTGCCAACCGCGCACGGCTCAGTGATGTGTTTGAGCATGAAAAACACCGGGCGCGTCGGTACGGCTCGCCGGTCTCTATCCTGGTTCTCGACCTGGATCACTTCAAGAATGTGAACGACGACCACGGCCATGAAACCGGCGATCTGGCGCTGCAACACGTTGCCCGAATTTTCCG
>JAWWAM010000150.1:0-6598 GCA_033721715.1 Marinobacter sp. | reverse complement strand
TTTTGCCTTCAACGGCGTCTGACCACACACCAGATATGCTATCAACGGAAATCACAGGCATTGCAAAGGCAGGTGCAACTAATGAAGCAGCGAACACTCCTCCCAACATCGACATCTTATTCATGGTAGATCCTTCTTCATCATGGTTACTGCGAAAAGCACCTACAAGCGATTTCTGTGCCATTAAATAATATTATATATTTATCATATTGTTACGATCGCATAAAAAGCGAAAAAACCTAGTTGTGTAAATTTTTTCGACGCACCTGTTAACCAAGCGTAACGTTATGCGGATTTTAATTTGCGGTATAGACTCCACTCCGGATAATTCGCGAAATGAATTTGATAAACCAAAAGGACTTTGGAGAATGCGTATCACTCTTGTGTCACTGATACCTGATGCCGGCCATGTCATTCCCCTACTGCGTATTGCCTCCACACTGGCGTCTGAAGATATTGAGTGTCGTTTCATTGTGCCGGAGGAAGGCGAAAGCCTGCCCGCAACCCACGGATTCGAGTATGACCTGCTACCTCCTGTTCTTCCGGCCAATGCCGACTCTCTTCTAAAAAGGATTTCCCATACCAGCCCGCGTTACAGAAAGCTTTTCTTCAACCGGTATTTTGAATCCCACTATTTCCAACCGATTCAATACAAAGGCTTATCCCTGCTGCCCCTGGTGAAAGCCCACCTTCAACAACACAAACCAGACCTGATCATTACAGACGAACACCTGTTAGGCGCCGCAATACACGACCTCGGTGTCCAACTAGGTATCCCGGTTCTGATGCACCGGGCATCCGGGTCGAATCAGCAGTGCCAGAACCCACAGCCATACGCTGACCAGCCATCACTTCTGGCCACTAAAACCATTCCCATATTGGCAAAAATTATTGGGAAGCTCTCGGAGGCAGCTCAATCAGCGCTGAACAATAAGGCGCACAGCTCGTTAAAAGAAATGAAGGTAGAGGTAAACCGAAACTGGGAGGAAATCCTCGAAAGAGCAAAGCTGTGGGGTAAGCCCAAACAGATCTTTACAACGGGTATGGCCACAACTGAGGGCCGTCACCTTCAGCCCAGAATTACTGTGTGCAGGGACGCTCAGGCATTTGGCCCACTTCCTCCCCTTCTGGCCGGCGACATCTCCAGAGAAGACGGAGCCTGGCTCCAAACGCAGCCAAAGAAGCCAGTCATTCTGGTTAGCCTTGGCTCTATGGTCACCATTACAGCCAAACTCTCCCATTGTCTGATCATGGGAGCCAAACAAAATAATTGTAGAATTCTCTGGGTTTCGCGAACTGATCCTGTACCCGAAAAGTTCAGGGACGACCCTGATATTCGCTGGATTTCCTGGGGGCCCCAACCAACACTATTGGCAGATCCCCGCGTACGAGGGTTTGTATCTCATGCAGGGTCCGGCGCAGTGCAGGAGGCATTCTGGTTCGCAAAACCAATGCTGTGTATCCCGCAAATATGGGACCAGCCTTATAATGCCTGGGTTGTCGAAAGCTTGGGCGCAGGCAGAGTTATCAATAAAGATCGATTCTCTGTGGAGCAAGTATCCGGATATCTCCGGGACATCCTCCACGATAGCTCAATCAAAGAGTCAATGGATCATTACTCCCGGGAAATCCGGGAGCAGGATAGTGGCACAAAGGTTTCAGCGTATATTCAGGCGGCAGCCACTTCCCGGACTATAAGCGGGAATAAGTCCGGTTGATCACTCTCACGACGTCCAGGAGGGCCTGTTTTTTTGACTCAATCACCTGTGGCTGGCTAAGCAGCGGTTCCTGTGTCGCGATAACCCGTCTGATGTTACGTTTCAGGACTTGCCCCTTACCGCGTTTATACAATCGCTGAATAATGGACGCTGGCTGATGCCCTTCCCTGCTATCCCAGCATCGGGGCGACAGAGAGTGAACCGCTCCGTCCTTCAGCTCCATAGACTCCATCCAGTCGCGCCATTTAAACTCATGGAACTCATGTAAGCTTACGGGAATCCAGGGAACCCGCATCGTATCCGCAAGAATCGCCCCGTGCATTGCTTCCGTCACGATAAACGGTGCACTTGCCACGGTGTGGATAAACTCATCAGCATCGCAACTCGGTGTCAGATAATCCATATCGAGCTTGTCGGCGGTTGCCGCCAGCAGTCGCCCTGTTGAAAGGTGAGAGTTAACATGCGGTATAAACACAGCTCTGGAGCGCTTTATTGCGGGCTTACTATATATCTCTGAAAGCAAGATGGCGCCATCGGCTATGGCTTTGTCTAACCCAACACCAAGCGCCCTGGCCGAGCCAGGCCCCCGGACACAGGCGACTTCCCAGCTTTCATCCAGCTTTGTATCGAGTTGCCCATACCCCACACCAGAACTGAAAATCACCTTTCTGGCGTAATGACCACTATTTTTTATGTTTTTGTCGTTCAGTATTGTCCCGATGCCGAACAAGGCAATTTCATCAGACAACAGAATATCTTTGTTGATAAACCTGCTCATCAGAGCAGGGTTTATGTCGTCACCGAAATTCCTGACACCTGTTCTTTCCATGAATTTGTCAAAGTAAACCAAGGCCACGTACGTCGCTCCTTAACGCTTTTTACCGGGAATCTGCAGCCTCGTTCAAACACAGGACAGCCCTCCCACTATTCAATTACAGTAACTTCGGGTTCCGTATATTCACTCGCAACCCCTTCAGTGTCCACAGCTCGTATCTGGAATTGCCACGCGCCGGTGGGCAGATCACTCACGACATAGGACCGCGTCTGCTCAGATTCTATTCTGATGGGATCCACAACTTTCCTCACTGGCTCCAGTTTGATGGCATCTGCAATAACGTAGCCGTCAGCGTCGTTCGCCAGTACAACGGTCACCTCGCTGGAGCCGGGAGTAAACGACCCCAGGTTCCGCCATGTGCCGCCGCCCGAAGTCTGATCTACAGTGAACTGACTTTCAACAAGCGCTCCTTCCACTGTTTGGTACTGAACATGATAAGTCGCGTTTGTTGCACGGTTCCTGTACGACGTCCAGTTCGCTGACAAACGATACTCCGCACCGGGCGAAAGGTCATTAACCGACCAGCTCGCAAAGCTATCTCCTGTTCCTGCGGGCATAGCCACATAATTCTGGCCCACATACCCTTCCGTTGCAGTCGAAGTGCCCGCATCAGGGCCGTAAACCACAAAGCCGGCCGATTCATTATCGGATACGATTCCGGTGTCACTGTCGTCCACTGCCTGCGCATATTTGAGCTCGTAATAATCTATCTCTTCCGGGGATAGTTCAGTACCATCAGTTCGCGACAGAGGGGCCTCCCAGGTAAGTAGCACCGTATCCGGCGCCAATACACTTGTGGCATCCCTGGGGTCTGTACCTGCCAGATATTCCTCGTAGTTCGTGTACCCATCTCCATCTGCATCGAGGTCCCCGTCGGCCACCGTCGGGTCCAAACCCGCGTCATTTTCGTAACCGTCTGGAATCCCGTCACCATCAGTATCGGCGTTAAACGGATCCGTCATCCCCAGGGATTCCTGCAGATTTGTCAACCCATCGCCGTCAGGGTCCCTCTCGGCGTCCAATGCATTGGTCGGGTCAAGGCCGTGCTCAAGCTCCCACGCATCCAGCATGCCGTCATTATCGGCATCCACGGAGGGAGTTCCGGCGGCTTCTTTAAAAAGAATCGCATCCGCTATGACATAGCCATCAGCGTCGTTTGAAACAGTAACGCGACTGGTGAGCGATGACATGCGGAAAGTTCCGAGTTTGAACCACTCCCCACCGAAATCCCTTTGGTCAACCTCAACCGTCGTGGTGGTCAGAAAATCCTGACTATCAAGATGATGCACAACATATTTTACGTTGGAGCCGCGGTTGCTGTGAGCCGTCCACCTGGCGTATACATCAAGTCGCTTTACGATATTCAGGTTCCAGGTAGCACTTTTCTCACCAGTACCCGCTTCACCAGCAAAGTAGTTTTCTCCGATGTAGCCGCTGGAGACCGAGGACTCCTTCCACTCCCCATCGGTGTAAAACCCAGGGTTGGTATTATCGATAATGTACTCGGCTTCAATGCCGGCTGCTGGCGCTGGCAGCTCGTCTACATCAATTTTGGGCTTGAAACTACTACAGCCGGTTACCACGCTCCCTGAAGCCACTGCCAATGCGAGTAACTGTGTCCTTTTCATCATCATCCCTCCCTTGTTGTGCATAACAACTATAGGAAGGATGGCACAGATTCAGACTTCCACAGGTGAGGCGATAGTACGTTTAGCAATATAACGGGAGTGTTTATCGCAGATGACGCTGATGTCGTTTAACGAGCAAAAACACAAGCCCAAGCGCTGAAAGCACTAACGTGCCGGGCTCCGGCACCTTCAAGATGCGGGTAATCGAACCGTACAGATCTTGTTCGGAGCCTGACGGGCTACCATCAAGCTGGTTAAAGAACCAGAAATGAAAGCCCCCCGAGCGAAACTGATCCAGATTGATCTCGCCCGTATCGCGGATCAACTGCTTTTCCTCCGGTATCGGGACTGTCCCGGTTTCTTCCATACCCAACAACGTAAGGTATATATCGTAGGGGGTCACCGTGGATCCGTTCCCCTCAGGAGGAGTAAGGGGGGAGAGACTTCCAGTGGTGTAGAAACGTTCCGGCGACCAGTCCCCCCAGTGGTAATAACCATTGGTCTGTTGTTCGAATATATCCCAGCCGCCTATAACCCCGTAGAAAGAAATCCGGTGCTCCCCGGAATCATTCTTGCCGATATCCAGCCGGATAAAAAAGTCATCCCCAATATCAACATCTGCCAACGCGTTCGCCGCAGCATCATCACCTGTAACTGTTCCATACAGATCATAGGAGTAATAAGGCTTCGCGTTCACGCCACACGCCAACGCAAGCAAAAAACCAGTGAAAATTATGTGTTTCATACCGCACATCCTATCCTTAGGTAACAGAAGACCAGACTGACCGGCGACAACCTCTTCCTGAAGTCAATACAGCACGACAAAAGACTAAAATAGCGGGAAGGACTGACTGGCCCCTGAGCAGCCAGAATCCGTCATTTTTTATGTTGGGCGGTGACCTTGTCAAGCGTTGCTGAAATTATTGCCAGATCCCTGTCGGTGACATCCTCGTGACTAGGCAGAGTGACCAGTCGATCAGCGAACGACTTTGCATTGGGATACTCACGGGACGAGCCGCCCACACAGCTGGATACACCCTCTATGTCACGCAAAGGGCGCCCGTAAAAGGCATTTGCCCCGATCCCTTTCCCGGTCAATGCCTCAATCGCTGCATCCCTGCTTTCCCGGTCCGGAGCCAGTAACCCATAGCGTAATGTCACCTGACCAGCCTGTAGGCCCTTCGCAACATCCCTACCCATGAACGGTATCCAGCCGCGGCGCTCGAGGAACTGGAGTTGCCTTACATAGTTCAACGCAACGACGGGCCTTTGCTCTGCACTATGGATACCCGCTTCAAGAAGGCCATCAGGCAATGTTATACGGCTTATACTGGCAAGGGGCTTGTAGACCGTAGCGCCGAGCCCGAGAAACGGAACCCGCCTCAGCAGACCATAGCCGAATCGCCCTAGAAGAAAGTTAAAAATGTATCGCCGGACGAACCACTTCCAGTTAATGGTCAAAGGCTTGACCGGTAGCGCGAACAGTACTTCAGCCGCGCTTGTACGATGATCCCCACGTACCAGCAATGCTCCCCCGCCCATCAAGTTGATGGGCTTACCGCGACCAAAACTCAGCACCGCGCAGTCCGCGATGGGCTCGCGGGCACAATCTGGCGGAAAACATTGTGCAGAATCCTCAATAAGCCAGATATTACGCTCCCGGCATAAGCTAGCGAGCACAGCCAATCGCTCAGGGACCCCCAGGAAGCCCACCGCAATGACCGCAACGGTGGCATCAGAAAAAGCGTCGGTCAGTTTTCCGGTATCCATGAAAGGGCATTCAGGCAGTATATCAACCAGTACCGGCCTCGCGCCCTGCGCCACCACAGCAGCAACAAGATCCGGGCACCCATAAGCGGGCAGAATGACTTCTGGTGCTGAGTTTGTCAGGCCGGACCGCCTGATCGCCAACAACACTGCGGCAGACAGGGCTTCGGTGCCAGACCCCATATACCATGTGTCGTAGTTATCCTCCCAGGGCAGGCGCAAGGATGTACCTGAAGCTGGCCTTGGAACACGGCTTCCGACAGGTCTTAACATACCAATCATCGCTTCGAGGGTGTCCAGACGGTCATTCGCCGGCCTTTGAGAAAATCGATCGTTGCACGGGCTATAGCCAGGTTAACCTGCACAAAGAAATAGGGAATCTTGAAGACAGTACGCTCCCGAAGCCCGGGATTATAATGCGCGGCTATCACAACACCGTAGAACAGCAGCTGGGCCAGCAACGCGAGGGCATATATTACTCCCTTCCCTGCCAGTAACACCGAGGTGAGGACCAATACAAGCTGAAACCAGGGCACTGCCCAGCGCATCAGCTTGTGGCCGAACACCTGGAAGGAAAACCAGCCAAACTGGAAGGGGTTCAGTACTTCTGTATGGCGGCTTAGCGCTGTAAGTCCACGGATAATGGTACG
>JAWWAM010000149.1:0-6684 GCA_033721715.1 Marinobacter sp. | reverse complement strand
GGTGCGTTGTTGGAAGAGCTCTTTACCCGTGACGGCTCCGGTACGCTGGTCAGCAGTGATAATTACGAGCAGATCCGCCAGGCCAGGGTGGAGGACATCGGCGGCATACTTGAGCTGATCCAGCCGCTGGAGGAACAGGGCATCCTGGTGCGCCGTTCCCGGGAGATGCTGGAGACGGAGATTGGTAGTTTTGTGGTGGCTGAGCGGGACGGCACAGTTGTCGGGTGTGCGGCGCTCTATCACTATCCCGACGAGAGCGCGGGGGAGCTGTCCTGTTTTGCAGTAGATCAGGCTTATCGGCGCGCAGGGCGTGGCGACGAGATTCTGGCGATGATCGAAAAGCTGGCCCGGGGGCAGGGCATACAGAGACTGTTCGTACTCACCACGCAGACTGAGCACTGGTTCCGGGAGCGAGGGTTTCAGCCTTCTACGGTGCGGGAGCTGCCCGGGCTCAAGCTGGCATCCTACAACACCCAGAGAAACTCAAAGGTTTTCGTCAAAGTGCTGGCCTAGCCGGGCCAGTGCTTGCTGGCGGATCTCTTCCGGCTCCTTCGATAGAGCCTTCACCGCCTGATAAAAAGCCCCAAAATCGCCGTTGTTCTCCCGGATAAGTTGCCGAAAGCCGGGCACATGCTGGTTGTATTGGCTGAACAGGGCCAGGTTGGCGTTATTCAACCCTGCGGGATCCTCCCCGAAGGGGCCAGGCTGGTCCCAGCTGGCTGACAGGGCGCGATACTCCTCCTCCAGCTCAGCGAAGATCCGTGCCTTTTGCCGACGGAGCTCATCTTTGGGCAAGGCGCCCTGGTGTTCATACAGAGCTTCCAGCTGCCCGGAGGCGGCCTTTATCAGGGCGAGGGTCTGGTTGCGCTGGTGGAGACGCGCCAGGGCCCTCTGGAAGCCTTCAGCATCCCCACTCTTCTCGAGCCACAGTTTCAGGCCCTCCAGCTCCACAGCGGTTGCAAAGCTCTCGTTAAAGGCCGTATCGTCATTGATGTAAACCACGCGGTGTGCCAGCTCGTGGAACATGAGGGCGACCATGCGATCATCAGGCAGGGAGGTGAAACCGGTATGCAGTGGGTCATCAAACCAGCCCAGGGTGGAGTAGGCGGTAACACCACCGATGAACGTATCGTAGCCTCTGTCGATGAATGACTGTTCTTCTTTTTGCGCCTTCTCCAGTTGGTAATACCCGCGGTAGGCCTGGCAACCAATGACTGGATAGCACCAGCGATGGGCTTCGAGTGAAAACTCCGGCGCCGCCACCAGGTTAACCACAACCCAGGGGCGTCCCAGTTCGGCATAGCTGGAAAAGGCATCGCCTACGGGCAGCGCGAGCTGGTCGGCTGCAAATTCACGGGCGGCCTTCGCCACGGTGAGTTTCTGCCGCAGGGCCGGCGGCGTCGAGGGTGCGTCGAGCAAGTGGGGCACCGGTTGGGTGGACATCATCAGTGACAGATGGCCACTGGCTGCCTGGCTGTAATAGCCTAATGTCGTACACCCGGAAAGTGTCGTTATGAGTAGCATAACAAGATAGATCTGACTAAGCTGTGTCATGGTTCAGGCTGTTATTTTGTTGCTGGCTGGCAAGTGGGTCAGGGGTTATATTACAGCTATGTTCCCCCAAGTAGCAGGCGGCTTCTGTCGCCTTTCAGGGATACCGGCCGGGAGCCGGAACAGTTTGCGTTCCCGGTCCACCAGGCTTTGCCAGAAATCAGGTAGTTCATGGATCCGAAAGATCGTCGTTCTAGTCCCCGCCAACCGATCAAACTCGCCGCCCAGCTGGATGTTGGCAGTGGCGAAAACCTGCCCTGTCAGATCGCGGATTTCTGTGCGGAAGGCCTGTTTGTCCGGTATTCCGGGGAGACGTCCAGAAAGTTGGACCAGGTTCTTTCGCGGGGAGTGCCGGAGCTGGTGGTCCGTTTTCGCAGCCCGGATGGCCGTAAACGTCACGAATTGTACGTCAATGTCATGCGCCGAATTGAAGGCGCCATGGGCGTGGGTTTTACACGCTCCAATCCCGAGGCAGTCAATGCCATGCTGGAACAGTGTGGCGCCAATCGCCATCAGGACCGGGCTTCCCTGAGGGCCCCCACAGACAAGGTCCAGTTCGTCCTGCACCAGTCTGCAAAGGCCGTTGTCCAGTATATAGAGCCACTGATGGATGCGTGTCTCGTGCAGATGATCACGGCGCTGCGTGAAGCGTCGCAAAGGGCGGGCAATGATCAGCAGGCGAATGAGTTCATGGATGCGTCCGGCCAGCTGCAGGCGCGCCAGCGGATTATCTGGCACCAGATGGCCCGCAGCCTCGAGTCGCCCCTAAAACCGGCTCCCAGGGGCGCTCCCGGGGCCGAATTATCGGTGGTGGACAAGGGCGAGTTTGAGGATTGGCTGACAATCCGCGTAATGGTTACCAAGGCGGATACCCAGTACCGGGGTGATCTGCTCCAGCTCAAACTCCGCCTCGACAAGCTGGGCATTGCCAACTCCACAGGGCATCACAACCCCCTCGGCCCGGCGCTGATCTGCGAAGCCTTCCACTCCGGCCTGAGTCTGCTCAAGGCTGATCGTGATGTGGAGAAGGCCTGCCTCAAGGTCTTTGAAAAAACCGTACTGATGCATCTTGGCCCCCTTTATCGGGAGTTGAATAATATTCTGGTGCGTCACGGTGTATTGCCGGACCTGGATCTGAGCAAGTATCTGAGCGAACACTCCCCTGCCGAAGCAGAGGCTAAGAAAACAAAAGCGCCTGTCGATCCGAGCATAGAGGCGCCGGTAAAAGAGGAGGCGGCGCCTGCCAGGGAGGTGGAGTCTCCCAAGCTGAAAATGACCCGATTCCCTGGCCGCAAATCCTCTTCTGACTTCCGTGGTTACGCCTCGGCCGCCCAGACTGCCTTTGCAACCGTGAAAAATCTCCTCGGGACGTTGACTGCCAGTCGCCTGGCCCGGGGCGATATGGAGCCGGTAGAGTTTTCCCCGGGTGCGAGGGAACTTTCCGCCGGTGAGTTGCAGAAGCAACTGCAAGAGCTTCAGCTGCAGGCAGCAGCTGCCAACCCGGAACAGCCGTCCCTTCGTGAACGTGTTGTGGAACGGGTGAGGGAGAGTGGCGAGCACGCGCTGGGTGAGGAGGAGCAAAGTACCCTGGATGTGGTCGATCGGTTCTTCAGCAGCGTGGTGGAAAGCCCGAAGCTCAGTGCGTATGCCCAGTCGCGGATGCGCCAGCTGGAAGTGCCGGTGCTGAAAGTTGTCATGAGGGATCCCGAGTTTTTTGATGATCAGGAGAGCCCGGTGCGCGGGGTCATGAACCGGTTGGCTCAACTGGGTGTGAAGGGCGGCCGCATCAATCCGGTGGTTCAGCGGCGGGTTGATGAGCTGATTCAGCGGATCGCCACCGATTTCGAGCAGGACACCGGGGTATTTGAGAGTGCCGTGCAGGAGCTCGATGGGCTGATAGATCGCCAGAACCTTGTCTACCGGCGCAACGTGGAGCGGGTGACGGCTGCCGCCGAGGGCGCCCAGAAGGTGTCGGAGTCCAAGAAGGCAGTAGCAGTGGTGCTGGAGCAGAAACTGGCTGGCCGTAAAGTGCCGAAGGCGGTCGTCAGCCTGCTGGATGGCGGCTGGCGTGATCTGCTCTCGCTGACCTGGATCCGCCAGGGTCAGGACAGCCCGTTGTGGCAGGATTATCTTTCCGTCATTGATTCGCTGATGACCTTTGCGGATGACCCCGAGAATACCATTAATTTGCCGGAATTGTTGCGGGTGATCCAGGACGGTCTGTCCTCGATCTCCAGCAACCATATGCCGTCTTCCCAGATCCGCGACGAGCTCAAGCAGTTCCTGGTGCGCCGCCCCGAAAGCCCGCCCGCCATGGTGGAAATTCCGCCGGCGAAGACCGAAGACGACAAGAAACAGGCCCTGTCAGAGCGCGACCAGCGCAGCCTGCAGCGCTGGATCAACCGTGCCCAGCAATTGCGCACGGGTGACTGGCTCAAAGACCAGGAGAAGCCGGACGAGCCCCAATATATTCGCCTGGTCTGGGTGGCCCGCGGTTTCAGTCGCTTTGTGTTCGTGAACCACCAGGGCATGCGGGTGGTAGAGCTGGAGCTGGAGGCTCTCGCCCAGCATATGCGCAAGGGTATTATCGTTCCGGACAGTCAGTACGAGCGGCCCCTGGTGGACGAGAGCATCGACCGGATGGTGCGCAAGGTCTACGACCAATTGTCCTGGGCGTCCACCCACGATGAGCTGACAGGGCTGCTGGGGCGTCGTGAGTTTGAACGTGTGCTGGAGCAGCAGCTGGCGCGACGCGAGGATGAGCGGGCACTTGTGAGGCTCGATCTGCGCCAGTTCCGGCTCCTCAATGATACCGCCGGGTATCAGGCGGGGGACGAAGCGCTGCGCCTGATAGCGGATGTGCTTCGCAGTCACGTGGGTGATGGAATGCCCCTGGCACGGCTGTCCGGCAATGAGTTTGCCGTAATGCTGCCGGCAGAAAATGCCCTTGAGGCTTCGCGGGGCATCGTGGCGGCCATTGAGGCCATGGAATTCCGTTTTGACAGTGGTAGTTATCACCTCTCCGCCAGTGCCGGGCTGGCCCGGGAAATGCCGGCGCTGGCAAACGCCGAGCGCTGGCTGAAGGCGGCTGAGGAAGCTATGAAAGCGGCCAAGAAACGCGGACACGGCAAGGTGATGGAGTATTCCCTGGACGCGCACGGCCATGCCCGCCAGGAGCAGATCGCCGCCAAGGTGGCCAATCTGGGAGATCTCAATGAAGAGCGCATGTTACTGCGTTGCCAGAAGATCATTCCGCTGCATCCGCACACCACCATGGCGCCACAGTATGAAATTCTGATCAGCATGTATGATGACACCGGCAACCTGATTACCGGCAAGGACTTTGTGCGTATGGCGGAGCGCTACGATCGCATGCAGGCGGTCGACCGGTGGGTGGTGGGCCAGATGCTGGACTGGCTGCGGGAGAAGGCGCCGGATCCTGAGCACCTGGGGGGCATCTGTATTAACCTGTCCGGGCATTCGCTGAACGACCAGCTACTGATGGAGTTCATCTACGACAAGTTGAGCCAGAAAGACGCCCCTATTGAAAGGATTTGGTTTGAGATTACCGAGGCTTCTGCCATCAATGACATTCAGGGCATTTCCGAGTTCATCGAAGAAATGAAAGAACTGGGGTGTCGATTCTGCCTGGGGGATTTCGGCAGCGGCCCCACCTCCTTCCAGTTCATGCGCAGCCTGCCAGTGGACTTCATCAAGCTCGACAGCGCCTTCACCAGCCAGCTGGATACCAGTGAAACAGACCGGGCAATGGTCAAGTCGATGGTCGACATGGCCCATTATATGAAACGGGAAGTGATTGCCTCACAGGTTGAAACCCGCGCGGTTCTCGATATGCTGACCAGTCTGGGTGTGGACTATGCTCAGGGTTTCATCATCGAAAAGCCGCGGCTGCTCACCAGCCTGGACTGACTTTCCGGACTACCTGTTATGTCAAAACGCCATCCGATCATTGCGGTTACCGGTTCCTCCGGTGCTGGTACCACCACAACCGGCAACATTTTCAGCCGTCTTTTTGCCGGTGAGGGGCTCAGGGCTGCCATGGTCAGTGGCGACAGCTTTCATCGCTATAATCGTGAGCAGATGGCTCGCCTTGCCGCCAAGGGTCAGTTCGGTGAACGTAACCACTTTGCCCTGGCGGCAAACCATATCGACAAGCTCGAAGCTTTGTTTTACGACTATGGCCACACCGGCAGCGGCCAGTTCCGGCAGTACGTCCATGACGAAGACAGGCAACTGATTGAAGCGGGACACAAGCCCGGCACCTTCACGCCCTGGGGGCCTCTGGCCCCCGACACCGATCTGCTGTTTTACGAGGGGCTCCACGGCGGGGTCGTCAGCGAAGCCTATAACATCGCCCAGTATGTGGACTTGCTGGTGGGCGTGGTGCCCATTGTCAATCTCGAGTGGATCCAGAAAATCCATCGCGACACCAACAAGCGAGGGTATTCCCAGGATGCCGTCGTGGAGACCATCATCAACCGCATGGACGATTACGTTCACGATATCGTTCCGCAGTTCACCCACACCCATGTGAACTTCCAGCGTATTCCGCTGGTGGACACGTCCAATCCCTTTGTCGTGAGGGATGTCCCCACGGAAGATGAGAGCCTGATCGTTATCCATTTCCGTGACCCGACGGATGTGGATTTTCCGTATCTGCTGCAGATGATCGCCAGCAGCAGCCTGTCCCGTCACGACACCCTGGTGATTCCCGGGACCAAGCTGTCACTGGCCATGGACCTGATCATGCGGCCGCTGGTGTCGGAGCTGATGGCTCGCAAACCCTTCGCCTGATCATGCAGTCAGTCGGCCGTCGCGGTAATCCCGCAGGGTCTGCTCGATTTCTTCCCGGCTGTTCATCACAAACGGGCCGTACTGCACGACGGGTTCTCCGATAGGTTTTCCGGCGATAAGCAGCAAGCGGGCTCCGTTCTCCCCGGCGCTGATCCGGAGGCTGTCCCCCGGGGAGAGGATGCTGGCGGCTGAGGCCTCAAGACCCTGAGAACCCTCCTCCGAAACCAGTGACGCTTCGCCGGCGTAAAGGTAGAGCATGCCGTCCAGTTCCGGTTCGATCGGCAGCAGGATTTCCTTGCCCGGCTCCAGGTGAATGTC
>JAWWAM010000148.1:0-6736 GCA_033721715.1 Marinobacter sp. | reverse complement strand
CTCAATCTGTTTGTTTCAGGTGGATTCGGCAAGTTATCACTCGGTCAGGGTGACGGGGCGGCAAACGGAAACATCGAACGGGACCTCTCGGGTACCAAGGTTATTTCCTACACCAACCCCAGCCTGGTGGGTGGCAGCCTCGACTTTCTGGAAGATGCTACCAGTACCCGGGTTGCGCTCGGGGCAACAACGAGTGACCAGGACTTCGAGAGCCGTTATAGCCGCGTGAGATACGACCTTCCTGCGATTGGCGCGCTCAAGCCCGTGATAAGCCAGGGTATCAAAGGGGGTGATGATGTGACGGAAGTCGGCCTCAGGTTCTCTGGTGAAATGGGCGGCAAGATTGACGGAGCCTTGGGGTATTCCGTCAGGGATGTAGGCGGCGTAGCTGGCGATTTCGAAACAATGGGAGGCTCACTGTCCTGGCTGCATGACACCGGTATCAACCTCACGGGGGCCTACTCAACCACCAGCGACGATAACCCGGCTAATCCGGATGCCGATTTCTATCTCGCCAAACTCGGCTACAAAATCGGCAGGCACGCCTTCGATATTCACTACATGGAAACGGAAGACCGGGCTGAAAAGGGCGACTCCGCCGAAACCATGGGAGTTGGCTATGTCTTTACCCCGATCAAGTGGTTCGAGACCTATGCCGGTTATAACCACCACTCGCTGGACCGTTCAGGCGCAGATTTCGACGATGTTGATACCGTGCTGGTCGGGGGGCGTCTCAAGTTTTGATCGGCCCGCATCTATTGTTGTGCCCGGGTAAATAGCCCCCACTTTGCCGCACCGGTTTCCCGGTGCGGCTTTTTTGCGTTTACCTGAAAGATCAGAGATTTGCTTCCGCGTATTCCGCCAGTACTGACCTGGGCACGCCCTGCAGATGGATATGCCCGCCGTGGCGGAAGCTCTTGAAGCGTTCGGTCATATAAGTCAGGCCAGAGCTGAGGGCGCTCAGGTAGGGGGTGTCGATCTGTGCCAGGTTGCCCAGGCAGATCACCTTGGAGCCGTTGCCCGCGCGGGTGATGATGGTCTTGATCTGGTGCGGCGTCAGGTTCTGGGATTCGTCGATGATGATCAGGCTGTGCTGGAAGCTGCGGCCGCGGATGTAGTTCATGGACTTGAAGTGCAATGGCACCTTGCTGAGGATGTAATCCACGCTGGCGGTCATGTTCTCGTCGTCTTCGTGGAGGGCTTCCAGGTTGTCCACGATGGCACCCAGCCACGGCTCCATTTTTTCCGCTTCGGTGCCGGGCAGGAAGCCGATATCCTCGTCCAGCCCCTGGGTGCTGCGGGTGGCGATAATGCGCTTGTAGATCTTGCTGGCGACTGTCATTTCGATGCAGGCAGCCAGGGCCAGGATGGTCTTGCCGGAACCGGCAGAGCCGGTCAGGTTCACCAGGTGGATGTCCGGGTCCAGCAGCAGATTCAGCGCGATGGCCTGGTAGATGTCCCGTGGTACCAGCCCCCAGACTTCCTCGTTCATCAAGTCGTGCTGGTGCAGGTCACGGATGACAATCTGTTTGTCGCTCAGGTCAGATACCTTACCCACGAAGCCCTGCTCATCAATCACGAACTCGTTGATCGTCAGCTTGGCCAGGTCGCCTTCGCGACGAAGGATGTGTTCGGTGATGCCTTCCCGCTGGATGGTTTCCACTTTCTCGATGGTGTCCCAGAAGGAGTTGGAGAACTCCTTGTAACCCTTGGGCAGGAGGTCGATGTCGTCCAACAGCATGTCGTTGTGGTAGTCCTGGGCTTCCACACCGAAACCCCGGGCTTTCAGCCGCATGTTGATGTCCTTGCTGACAAGGATAATATCGCGGGACTTGTGGCGAGCCTGCAGGGCCGCCAGGGTGTTTATGATTTTGTTGTCGTTGAGGTGTTCCGGCAAGCCGTGGTTGCCCTGGTGCTCGGTGCTCATAAGTATCGACAGCGCCCCCAGGGGCTCTGCCTTCTTGCCGCGAACGATAGGAACGCCTTTCTCGATGTCTCCCGGGCTGGCGTCACCCAGCAACTTGTCGATGTTGCGAATGGCCTGGCGGCAGTCGGCGGCGACGGCCTGCTTGCCGGTTTTGAGACTGTCGAGTTCTTCGAGGACCGTCATCGGGATGATGACGTCGTGTTCTTCAAAATTCAGGAGGGCGTTCGGGTCGTGGATGAGGACGTTGGTGTCGAGGACATACATCTTTCTGCGAGCCTGCGGTGCTCTTGGCATAGGGTGTGATACCTCTCTGGTCAGCCGTTCCCGGCACAGCGGTTGGTGAGCTCCTGGTCGGAGATCAGTTTGAGCATGTCATACGTGGTCACGATTCCGGTGATTTTTTCATCTTTGGTGATGAAAATCCGGTGCAGGTGTTCACGCATCATAATATCGGCAATGTCGCGTACCGGCGTTTGCTCGTCAACCGATAAAACGATTGGGGTCATGATATCGCGGACTTCCACTGGCACCTTGCCCATTTCCTCGAAAATGGCCATGCGCAGGCGCCTGGCTTCCTGTTCCTCTTCCGGGGTCATGCGGGTATCGGTTTCGGAACGGCTGGCGTTCCAGCGGAATTCGGTGATGTCCTTGAGGGTGGCAATGCCGACAATCTCACCGGTTTCATCGGTAACAGGGCTGCCGGTGATCTCATTGTCGGTGAGGAATCTTGCCAGCCGGTCCATCGTCCATGACTGGGGTACGGCCTTGATGCTCGGGGTCATGATCTCGTAAGCGAGAACGGTCATTTACGATTCTGCTCCGTTAACAGGTCCTTTGTAAAAGAGCTTAGCTGCTACTGAGTGGCTAGTCATCCCCTGATTGGGTTTGCGGAACCACATCTTTCAGTTTTCCGTCATCGCCATAGACCAGTTCGTGGTTCTGATAACGGTCTCGCCGGGCTACGCGCTCCAATTGCTCGATTGAGCGGATGGGAATATCCACCAGCAGGGTATTGACCAACCAGCCGGGAATCGACCCATTGGGGTTGGTGTGCTGTACCCAGATCATGCGGGTCTGGTCGCCTTCGGGGATGAACCGGTACAGGGTGTCGGACTTGTCAACGCGGACGTAATCACTTTCTTTCTCACGCCGGTCGGGGATGGCATTCAGGTCCATCACGATCTCTCCGGTGGCCTGGTCGCCGCGCGTGCGGATGCGAATGACATAATCCCGGTCGGTGACCGGCCAGGGCATGTCATTAACCGAGTAGGCGTAGCGGTCATGGAAGCTGCCGTCCCCGAACGCGTAGGATTCAGAACAGTTGTGCACCCATTCCACGCAGGATTGCGGATTGACCATGACGGCCATGAGGTTTTCGATGGGCACATCAAGGATGGCTTCCGCCTTGAAAGCCTGAAAACTGGAGGCGGGCTGGTCGGTGGTAAACACCTGGATGTTGTCAGTCTCCTTGCGCAGGCTCCAGCCCTCGGCATTTTCATCCGGAAGGTCTGCCAGTGTGGTGGCCGAGGCCAGGGCAGACGCAATGGTCGCCATCAGCAACATGGCCAGCGTGGAAACCCGACGACGAGTGCCCGGGGTCCTCAGGTTATGCATAGGTTTCTCATCCTTGGAAATGTCCAGGCGAGTTTATCATGGGTAGTGGCAGGTCAGGCCGATGTAATCAGGGGATTGTGAACTGGGTAACTGACTGAAATAGCGCAGGTAACTTTTGGCCTGATTTGACGGGCGCCGGGGAACCGACAGCCCCGGCAGATAGCGCCGGGACTGGCTGGTACCCAACGGGGCAGCTCAGTGCTCAGGCAGAGTCACATTGAGCTCCAGTACGGAGCAGCTATCATTGCGGTCCACTTCCACCTGCACCATGTCGTCGCTGATCTGAACGTACTTGCGGATGACCTCAAGCAGCTCTCGCTGCAGCTCCGGCAGGTAGTCCGGCTGTTCGCGCTGGCCCCGCTCATGGGCAACGATGATCTGGAGCCGTTCTTTGGCAACGCTGGCGGAGCGGTTGTTCTTCTTGCTCTTGAAATAGTCGAAGAAACTCATCCGTCAGCCCCCCTTGAACATCCGTGAGAAGAATCCCTTTTTCTGGGATGACATAAAGCGATGCTCGCGCTCCTCACCCAGCAGGCGGGCCACAGCATCATCATAGGCCTGCCCGGCGTCGCTGTCTTCCTCCAGAATGACGGGAAGCCCCTGGTTGGAGGCGTTCAGTACAATCTGTGATTCGGGGATTACCCCCAGAAGTGGAATGGCGAGGATTTCTTCCACGTCCGCCACGGACAGCATTTCCCCCCGGGATACCCGGTCCGGGTTATAGCGGGTCAGCAGCAGGTGTTCCTTGACCGGGTCCTGGCCCATCTCAGCACGGCGGGACTTGCTTTGCAGAATGCCCAGAATGCGGTCCGAGTCCCGTACCGAGGAGACTTCCGGGTTGGTGACCACTATCGCTTCGTCAGCGTAGTACAGGGCCATCAGGGCGCCGTGTTCAATGCCGGCAGGGGAGTCACAAACGATATAGTCGAAGCGTTCAGACAGTTCATTGATGACCTTCTCAACACCCTCTCTGGTGAGCGCCTCCTTCTCCCGGGTCTGGGAGGCAGGAAGGATATAGAGGGTATCGACCCGCTTGTCCCGGATCAGGGCCTGGTTCAGTGTGGCTTCGCCCTGGATCACGTTCACGAAGTCGTACACCACCCTGCGTTCGCAGTTCATGATGAGATCCAGGTTGCGCAGGCCCACGTCAAAATCGATAACCACTGTCTTGTGGCCACGTCTTGCCAGCCCGGTGCTGATGGAGGCGCTGGTTGTGGTTTTACCTACGCCACCTTTTCCTGAGGTAACGACAATGATTCTAGCCAAGGTTGCATTCCTGTTTTGCGGTGGATTCGTCGTTTTCCCCGCATGAGCGGGTAGTTACGTTCTGATCAGGCCTTTTCCAGTGGCGTCACCACCAGCAGATCATCCCTGAGCTGGATCTGCACGGCGGTTTTCCAGCCGTTGTCCTGAAGATCTTCGGAGATTTTATAGTGTCCGGCGATGGACACAAGCTCTGCTTCAAGAGACTGGCAGAATACCCGGGCGTGTTCAGCGCCATGGATGCCCGCCAGGGCCCGGCCGCGTAGAGGGCCATACACATGGACATTGCCCGCTGCCAGCACTTCAGCGCCGGCCTGGACTGGCGCCAGAATGATCAGGTCGCCGTCCGGTGCGTATACCTGCTGACCCGAGCGCACCGGCTGATTGATGATTCTGGCGGGTGCGGGCTCACTATGGTTTTCCACCCGTGGCGGGGCCGGACTGTCTATGGCTTCGGCTGATTCTGTTTCCGGTCCGGTGTCAATCTCGCGGTCTCTCTGGTTGCCGCCGGGAAGCAGTGCCAGAGAGGCGCCCCGTGCCAGCCGGCGCTGGTCGTCGTTACCGCCGCGTACGCCGATCACGTGAATATTGTGACGGCGGCAGGTGCCGATGATCTTGAAGAAATCCAGTTCGCTGCTCAGGCCCTCGTACTTCTCGAGGCTGACGATCAGCGGAATATCCTTGAAAAAGCCCGGGGCCTGGCTGATCTTGTCCCGCAGAGTGCTTTCGAATTCTTCATCGTCAAAGAAGTACAGTTCCAGTGCCGTCATGGAAACACTGGCACTCTTGAGCTGGAAACATTGTTTTACCCCTGATACGGCGGTTTCGCTCATGGGTGGTTCTCTTCCGTGGTGTCGTCCTGGGTGGTAGCCGGGCGTTTGCGAAGCGCCGGGCCGTCAAAGCGGATACCGGACCAGCCGGTGCCGATAAACTGGCGAATGTTACCATGGCTCTCGCCCGCCGGCTCATCCAGCACCTGCCGGTAATGCTGTGCAAAGAGGCGCAGTGTGTCAGCCTCGTTCAGGTTGCAGTACTGGGCCAGGGCAAAAACCCGGCACGAACCGGCATTCTCACCAGCGCCATTGTACAAGGGGCCGTTGTGGAACCCGGTTGGCTGGTACTCAAAAAAACGGTCAATCAGGGCCAGGGTGTCGTCAAAGTTGCCATGGCCGGCCTCTGCGGAGGCCAGATGAATGCGAACCGCGTCATTGAGGTTCATGCGTGGTGATCCCTCTTCGGGCCTTCCTGATACCGCGCTTTCCACTCCTCGTAAGGCATACCGTAGATAATTTCGCGAGCTTCCGGGTCTGAGAGTTCGAAACCTCTTTCACCTGCTTCCGCGCGATACCACTTGGACAGACAGTTGCGACAAAAGCCAGCCAGGTCCATCAGGTCAATATTCTGGACCTCGGTGTGCTCACGCAGGTGACTGACCAGTTTCCGAAACGCGGCGGCTTCGATTTCTGTCTGGGATGGTTCCGGGATAGGGTTCGTCATGGTCGTTTGCACCTGTTGCTGGAGTTGAAGTATAGAGCTCCTGACATTCTCGGCATGTTACCGTAAGATACAAGGCTGTACATATGTACAGATAATTTACCTGCTAGAAGAATCATGGCCCAGCGCAAGATTATCCATGTAGATTGCGACTGCTTCTACGCCGCCGTGGAGATGCGGGACGATCCCTCGTTGAGCGACGTTCCCCTGGCAGTGGGTGGTGAGGGCGGCCGTGGTGTGGTCACCACTTGCAACTATAAAGCGAGGGCCTACGGGGTGCGATCGGCCATGCCTGGGGGGGAGGCCCGACGTCTTTGCCCGGGGCTGGTAACGGTACCGACCGACATGGCCCGTTACCGCGTGGTGTCGAAACAGGTGATGGCGATACTGCGGGAGCTGACGGATCTGGTGGAGCCTTTGTCACTGGACGAGGCCTTT
>JAWWAM010000147.1:0-6762 GCA_033721715.1 Marinobacter sp. | reverse complement strand
TGAGCTCCGCCTTACCGGCAATATGGAGCGTTACGAGTGGAGTATCAACGGCACCAAATACGAGGATGCTGATCCCATCGTGCTGCAATATGGCGAACGGGTTCGCTTCAAATTCGTCAACGAGACCATGATGACCCATCCCATGCACCTGCACGGTATGTGGTCGATTCTCGACGTGGGCGAAGGCAAGTGGAACCCCCTGAAGCACGTCATCAGCGTGGCGCCTGCCACTACGGTGTATATGGAAACGGAAGTGGATGCGCCGGGTGAGTGGGCTTTCCACTGTCATCTGTCTTATCACGCGGCCTCCGGCATGTTCCGCAAGATAGTGGTTGAGGGTGGCCCGGACACTGCTGTGGCTGAAGGCAAGCAAAGCGGGCACCAGGGAGATGAATCATGAACCATCTGGCTGTATCCATGTGTGGCTTGTCCCTGGCGGTGGCTGTACTGGCAAACCCCGCTGTCGCTCAGGAAGATCCTGCCAAGAAAACCCAGACCGCCAAGACATTCTGGGGCGTATCTGCCGAAAAATTCGAGTACCGTTACAGTGATTCAGACGAGGAACTGGCAGTCATTGAGGGTGACGCATACTACGGCACTGATGAGCTCAAGTTCCGCTGGCTGTTTGAGGGCGAGTGGGAAGAAGCCCACAACGCGTGGGAAACCCTCGAAAACCAGTTTGTTGCCCAGACTCCAGTGGACGACTTCTGGGATGCCAAGGCGGGTGTCCGCATTGACACTCCCGAGGGGCCGGACCGGGTCTATGGCGTGCTCGGGCTCACTGGACTGGCACCGTACTGGTTCGAGGTGGACACCAACCTTTATGTCAGTGATGAAGGCGACGCGTCGGTAGACTTTGAGGCGGAATACGAACTGTTGGTCACTAACTTCTGGATTATGTCAGCTTCGTTTGAGAGCCTCGTGGCGTTCTCGGAAGATCGGGCCATCGGCGTGGGCAAGGGGCTCAATTCCACCGAAGTGGGCCTGAGGCTGAGCTACGACTTGCTTGACCGTTCCTTCGCCCCCTATGTGGGGGTCGTTCATGAGCGTAAGTATGGAGACACGGCCGATCTCGCGCGGGATTCAGGTGGCAGTACCGAAGACTGGTTTGCTGTCGTCGGTGCCAGACTCTCGTTCTGATACATCCGCTATAAAGGGCCGGGTAGATCCAACCCGGCCCTGACTTCTTTATTTGATGTAAATCAATAGCTGAATATAATTTGGCTTATCTCCCCGTGTTTTCAGCCGTAATTCAGTTTCGGGTGTTGTGATGCTAACCAGGCATCAGACAAAGAGGGAGGTTGAATGACCAGGGAACAGGACAGAACCACTCGCTATCAGGAAGGCAGTCTCACCCTGCCGGGCACGGTGATGTTGGGCACCGGCGTGATGATCGGTGCCGGCATCTTTGCGCTGACCGGGCAGATGGCTCAGATGACTGGCGCTCTTTTCCCGCTGGCCTTTCTGGCTGCAGCCGTGATTGTCAGCTTCAGCGCCTATTCCTACATCAAGATCTCCAATGCCTGGCCGTCCGCCGGTGGTATCGGCATGTACCTGCACAAGGCCTATGGAAACCGGTTACCCACGGCATTCAATGCCTTGCTGATGTACTTCTCCATGGTGATTGCCCAGAGTTTTCTTGCTCGCACCTTCGGTTCTTACACCATGCAGCTTTTCGGCGGTGACGAAAGCGGCCGGATGGTACCTGTGCTCGGGGTAGCACTGATTCTGGTGGCTTTTCTGATCAACCTGCTGGGCAACCGAATGATTCAGGGTGTGGCCTCCTTCATCGGAATTCTGAAAATCGGCGGCATATTGATTTTCGGGCTGGTCGGGGTCTGGGTGGCCGATGCCATAACGGTTGACTTTTCCTCCCCTGGAGAGGACGGAACTGTGGGCAACTTTCTGGGTGCAACCGCGCTTGGCATTCTGGCCTTCAAGGGTTTCACCACCATTACCAACAGTGGCTCCGAAGTAATAGACCCCAAGCGGAACGTAGGTCGCGCTATTGTTATCTCCATAGCGGCGTGCGTGGTGATATACACGCTGGTCGGCTTTGCCGTTGCCAGCAATCTGTCGCTGGCTGAAATCATCGAAACACAGGACTACTCTCTTGCCGCTGCCGCACGCCCGGCACTTGGGGAGTACGCGGTGTGGTTTACGGTTGCCCTAGCCATGATGGCTACAGCAGGAGGCATTCTCGCCAGCGTTTTTGCGGTATCCCGTATGCTGGCGATGCTGACCGAAATGAAGTTGGTCCCCCATAGCCACTTCGGCATGCCGGGGAGTATCCAGAAGCACACGCTGGTCTACACCGTAGTGCTGGGGCTTATCCTGACAGCCTTCTTCGACCTCTCCCGGATTGCTGCGCTGGGCATAGTGTTTTATCTGATTATGGATATTGCCATTCACTGGGGTGTGCTGCGCTATCTGCGCAGGGACATAAAGGCCAACACCTGGGTGCCAACCACCGCCATTGTTCTTGATCTGCTCGCGCTGGGAGGCTTTCTCTGGGTCAAGCTCAATACCGATCCGTTTGTTATCGGCGTGGCGGTAGTGGCCATGATCGCTATTGCAGTGTCAGAGCAGATCTTTTTGAAGAAATCCGAGAATTCCAGGCGCTCAGGGCATGAAGAATCTCATGATCACCATTAACCAGCATTCGAAGTGGGGGCAGTGTCATGATGGAAGGTAACATGTTTGGCAACACCATGTGGGCAGGGCACTGGCTGTGGATGCTGGTGATCGGCATCGTCGTTGTTATTCCAGCCTGGCGTATCTGTCAGCGTACCGGCTACCCGGGCTGGCTGGGGCTTCTGATTCTTATTCCGATGGTGAACCTGGTTCTGCTTTACGTCATCGCATTTGGCGAATGGCCTGCCAACAAAGACCAGGGATGATGAGCCGGATGGACACCAAGGCTTCGCAATCGCAAAACGAGTATGAACTGATTGTACCTGGGATGGGCTCTGACCATTGTGCAGGCATTATCAGCAAGACGATTGGCCGTCTGGAGGGTATTGAAGGGCTATCCACCAATATAGCCAAGCACAGGGTCAGTGTCCGGGTTCAGGCTGATGGACCTGGCGCAGACGCCCTGAAGGCCGCTGTAGAAGGGGCAGGCTACGAAGTGGCCGCGGTCACGGGAGGGGATGACGCTGACCGGGAAGATGATGCAGCCATTGATGAGGCCTACCTCAGTCTTGCATGGCGCAGGCTGTGGATAGCGGCACTGCCCACCACGCTGATCATGGTGCTGATGGTGCCCCATATGTTCTGGCAGGCGGTGCCGGGGTATCTGGCAATCGTTGCTCTGCTGGCATTCCCGGTGGTGTTTCTTTTCGGTGGTGCAGCCACTCACAAGGCCTCATGGCGATCCCTGAAAAACGGCACCTTCAACATGGATGTGCTGATTTCCATGGGCAGCCTGCCGCCCTACGTGATTGGTCTGGTTGGTTTTGTCTATCCGATGACCTCCTTCATCGAAATGGCCGCCACGATCATGACATTTCACCTGGTTGGCCGTTATCTGGAAGCGAAGGCCAAGGGCAAGGCCTCGGAAGCAATCCGCCGGTTGCTGACTCTCGGGGCCAAGACCGCTCGCGTGGAGCGGGAAGGCGAGGAAGTCGAGATTCCCGTGAAAGAGCTGGTGCCTGGTGACATCATGATTGTCCGGCCCGGCGACAAGGTGCCTACTGATGGTGAAGTGGTAGAGGGTGAGAGTCATCTGGATGAGTCCATTGCCACGGGCGAGTCCATTCCGGTCTATAAAAGCTCGGGAGATACCGTTATCGGCGCCACCATCAACAAGGAAGGCCGCCTCAGGGTCAAGGCAACCCGGGTTGGCGGTGACACCTTCCTGGCCCAGGTGGTGAAGCTGATTGACGAAGCCCAGGGGTCCAGGGTGCCCATTCAGGAGTTTGCGGACCGCATGACCGGTCGCTTTGTGCCTCTGGTTCTGATTATCGCGTTGGGCAGTCTTGTTGCCTGGCTGTTGGCAGCGGATACGCTCCGGCCAATCCTTGAGTGGGGCGCCGGTTTCCTGCCGTGGGTAGACCCAACTGCGGCTACACCGGTGCTGGCTATACTGTCGGCTATAGCGGTGCTGGTGATTGCCTGCCCCTGCGCACTGGGGTTGGCCACGCCGACGGCGCTGATGGTCGGTTCGGGCGTTGGCGCCGAGCGGGGCATCCTGATCCGCTCG
Organism: Marinobacter sp.; assembly: GCA_033721715.1. Taxonomy (GTDB): domain Bacteria; phylum Pseudomonadota; class Gammaproteobacteria; order Pseudomonadales; family Oleiphilaceae; genus Marinobacter. The sequence continues at coordinate 2,558 of JAWWAM010000147.1, read as the reverse complement.
GGAGAGGCCATCCAGACCTTCAAGGACGTCAAAGTTATGGTCCTCGACAAGACGGGCACCATCACCCGGGGTGAGCCGAAGCTGACTGATGTCGTAGCAGCCGAGGGCGTTTCGGAGACGGAACTGTTGGAGCTTGCCACCACGGTGGAAAATGCGTCTGAGCATCCCATCGCCCGGGCCATTGTGGACGGCGCCCGGGATAGGGGAATCAAGCCCGGGACGGTTGCAGATTTCCGCTCCACCGGTGCCCGGGGTGTGTCAGGTACGGTCGGTGAGAACAGCGTGTTGATTGGTAACCGTCTCCTGCTGGAAGAGCATGGCGTTGAAGGACTTGATGCTTTGGACAAGCGTCTTCTCGATTTGGAGAGTCAGGGCAGAACTGCAGTCATCGTAGCCCGTGATGGTCAGGCCTGCGGCATTGTCGCGGTTGCGGACACGCTCAAGGATGAATCGGTTGCTGCCATTCGGGCGATGCATGAGCAGGGGCTACACGTAGTGATGATCACCGGTGACAACGAGCGTGCGGCCAACGCCGTTGCCCGCGAAGTAGGCATCGACGAGGTGCGCGCCGGGGTGCTGCCGGAGGGCAAGGTGGACGCCATTCGGGAACTGCAGAAAAAGTACGGCAACCATGTCGCCATGGTGGGTGACGGTATCAATGACGCTCCGGCCCTGAAACAGGCTAACGTGGGTATTGCCATAGGCGCCGGCGCAGATGTGGCGATCGAAGCTGCTGACGTCACACTGGTACGTGGCGAACTGTCTGGCGTTGTCGATGCCATGGTATTGTCTCGTGCGACGTTCAGAAAGATTGTCGAGAACCTGCTGTGGGCGAGCGGATACAATGCAGCAGCGATTCCGATTGCGGCTATGGGGTTGCTACATCCGATGATTGGTGTGGTGGCAATGACGGCCAGCTCGCTCTCGGTCATTGGCAATTCGATGCTGCTCCGTCGGCGTTACGACAGGGAGCGCCGATAGGGCCGGAGAGGTAATCTGGCTCTGGTTCCAGAGCTATAATCCGCTGCGCTGCCAGGGAGGAAGTATGAGGTTCAAAGGGTATCCGGGCGACGTCCTCCTTCTGGGTCTATTTCTACTGCCCGTCATCGTAGCCACCCCGGGCCTGCCCTGGGGCGGGCAGGGCTGGCTCTATTCTGTCGCGGAAATGGTCGGGGTTCTGGCCCTGTCCGCGTTTCTTGTGGCAGGTATGTTGTCTGCGCGTATTCCCGGTATGGACCCGTGGTTTGGTGGGCTGGTGCGAGTCTGGACCATACACCGTTGGCTGGGGTTTTCAGCCTTTATGCTGGTGATGGTCCATGTGCTTTTGTTGGCGTTCGCCACCTTATCCTTCTCAATTGGCCGCAGTATAGAGACCCTTTTCCCGCCCCTAAGCCATTGGGAAGTGTGGGCCGGCTGGGCAGCCTTTGTCACCATGCTGATTTTTATTGCGCCTACCCTCGGTTTTTTCGGCACCCTGCATTATCAGCGATGGAAACGGTTGCACCTGCTGTCCGTGCCAGCGCTGGTTCTGGCGTTGCTCCATACCCTGATGCTGTCCTCCGTGGCCTGGGTGTGGTGGCTATATTCGGCGCTGGCATTGGCGGCCATTGCCTGGCGCAAGGTGTTATCGCCTCGCCTGGCCAGAAAGCCCTATGTGGTCGAAGGGGTCGATACCCTTGTCCGCGATGTGGTGGAACTGCGTTTGCGTCCCCGAGGCAAAGGGATTCGCTGGCACGCTGGCCAGTTTGTGTACCTGACGCCGATGGACCGCTCGCTGGCCGCCGGATATCGGGAAGAGCACCCCTACACCATTGCCTCTGCCTCGGGGGATGATGAACTGCGGATTGGCATCAAAGCGATAGGGGATGCCACCCAGGCACTGGTGAACATCAAACCGGGCGCTGAAGTGCGCATTGAAGGTCCCTACGGGACGTTTTTTGAGACGACGCGCTTTGGAAGGCTGAAATCCGGGCCACCGGAGCCGCAGCGAAAGCAACTCTGGCTGGCAGGCGGCATAGGCATCACGCCGTTTGTGTCTGGCGCCAGGGAGAAGATGACCCGTGCGGATGCAGGTCGCGATGCCTGTTTGTTTTACCTGGCCAACCGGCCTGAGCGGGCTTATTACCTGGATGAACTGGTCCGGATCGCCGAAGCCTGCGACACCTTTTCAGTCCACGCCCACTATATGAACGAGAACGGTGTCGTCACCCGGGATTACCTGGCACGACACTGCCCTGATTTCGCCGAGCGAGAGGTCTACCTGTGTGGGCCGCCCGGCATGATTGCCCATCTGAGAGCCCTGTTCAGGCACGAAGGTGTGCCTGCCAATCGCATTCACACGGAGGCTTTTGATTTCCTATGAACAGTAACCGAATTGCTTATACCGGATTTGTTGCCTTTGTCAGTGTGGTGCTGACCCTGGTGGTGGTGAACATGGTGCAGAGCAGCCCGGAATCACAATCTGCTGATGACAGTGTTAATACCAATAGTGATGCCAATGGTGATGGCGAGACGGTTTATCGCCTTGACCAGGTGGCAGAACACAATAGCGCCAGCAG
>JAWWAM010000146.1:0-6781 GCA_033721715.1 Marinobacter sp. | reverse complement strand
TGCCAGTGGGTCTATCCTTTATGGCAGGCTCCTGAACACCAGCCTTACCCCTTGTAAAGTCGTCGTTTTGGCTAAAAGTGCTGGCGCATTAGGACGTTAGTCTAATTCATTGTTCACTGGCACGCATGTTGAACTATGGGTATCCGTCTTCAGGGCTTTTTTTGCCCGCACGCTCTAAATTACAAAACCGATAATGACAACAGACTCTAACTAAAGGGGGAGCACAATGACTGATAAACAGGTTTATCCGGTAAGCCCGGACGTGGCCAAACGAGCCCTGCTAAACCGGGATCAGTACGAAACGATGTACCGCCAGTCAATAGACGACCCGGAAACCTTCTGGGGCGAACACGGCAAACGCCTTGACTGGATCAAGCCTTTCTCGAAAGTAAAGAACACCACCTACGACTACGACAACCTTTCCATCAAGTGGTTCGAGGATGGCCAGCTCAACGCCGCCGCCAACTGCCTGGACCGGCACCTGGAAAAACGCGGTGACCAGACGGCGATTATTTTCGAAGGTGATGACCCCGCCGATTCCCGTAATGTGACCTATCGCGAACTGTACGAAGAAACCTGCAAGTTCGCCAATGTCCTGAAAGATCAGGGCGTCAAGAAAGGCGACGTGGTCACCATCTACATGCCCATGATTGTTGAAACCGGTGTTGCCATGCTGGCCTGTGCCCGTATCGGTGCGATCCACTCTGTGGTCTTTGGTGGTTTCTCGCCCGAAGCACTCGGTGCCCGCATTGCCAACGGCAAGTCCCGCTTTGTAGTCACCGCTGATGAAGGCGTCCGCGGTGGCCGCAAGATTCCGCTGAAGAAAAATGTGGACGCGGCACTCAATAATGAAGCTGGCGCTGACGTCGACAAGGTGATTGTGGTCAAGCGCACCGGTGGCGACGTGCCCTGGAAAGAAGGCCGTGATCAAAGCTACGAAGAACTGATGAAGGACGCATCTGCGGACTGTCCTGCAGAGCCGATGAATGCGGAAGATCCGTTGTTCATGCTCTACACCTCCGGTTCTACCGGCGCTCCGAAAGGCGTGCTGCATACCACCGGTGGCTACATGGTCTACACCTCCATGACCCACGAGTACGTGTTTGATTATCACGATGGCGACGTTTACTGGTGTACAGCCGACTTCGGTTGGGTCACCGGACACAGCTACATCCTTTACGGCCCGCTGGCTAACGGCGCAGTCACTGTGCTGTTCGAAGGCGTGCCCAACTATCCGGATACCTCCCGCATGGGCCAGGTGGTGGACAAGCACAAGGTGAATATCCTCTACACCGCGCCCACCGCAATCCGCGCCCTGATGGCGGAAGGCGAGTCCTGCATGAACGGCACCACCCGTGAAAGTCTGCGCCTGCTGGGTTCAGTGGGTGAGCCGATCAACCCGGAAGCCTGGGAGTGGTACCATCGTGTGATCGGCAACAGCAAGTGCCCGATCGTGGACACCTGGTGGCAGACCGAGACCGGTGGCATCCTGATTTCCCCTCTGCCTGGCGCCATTGACCTGAAGCCTGGCTCCGCCACAGTGCCGTTCTTTGGTGTGAAGCCGGCGCTGGTGGATAACGATGGCAAGATTCTGGAAGGCAAGACCGAGGGTAACCTGGTTATCCTCGACAGCTGGCCCGGCCAGATGCGTACCATCTACGGCGACCACGAACGCTTCAAGCAGACCTACTTCAGCACCTACAAGGGTATGTACTTCACTGGTGACGGTGCCCGCCGTGATGAAGACGGCTACTACTGGATTACCGGCCGTGTAGATGACGTGTTGAACGTATCCGGTCACCGTTTGGGTACAGCCGAGGTAGAAAGTGCCCTGGTAGCCCACGACAAGGTTGCCGAAGCAGCTGTGGTAGGCTATCCCCATGAGATCAAGGGGCAGGGCATCTATGTCTATGTGACCCTGGTTCATGGTGAGGAGCCCTCAGACGAGCTCAAGAAAGAACTGGTCCAGTGGGTACGCAAGGAAATTGGCCCGATTGCCTCTCCGGATATCATTCAGTGGGCGCCTGGACTGCCCAAAACACGTTCTGGCAAGATTATGCGTCGGATTTTGCGTAAGATTGCATCAAACGAGCACGATCAGCTTGGCGATACCTCCACGCTGGCGGACCCGGGTGTGGTGGATGACCTGATCAGCGGTCGTGCGAACAAGTAAGGCCTGCCTGTGATCAGGCTGTGACCCTGTGAGGAATCTGTTGAATGACACAAACCATTATCGTCGCCGATGATCACCCGCTGTTTCGAGCAGCTTTGAAGCAGGCGGTCAGTCAGGCGGTACCTGATGCCAGAACAGTGGAAGTGGACAGCATCAAGGCGCTGCAGGCGGCGGTAGAGTCGCATCCGGATGCGGATCTGGTACTGCTGGATCTGAACATGCCGGGCGCCCATGGCTTCTCCGGGCTCGTGTTCATGCGCGGGCAGTATCCGGGGCTGCCGGTGGTGGTTGTGTCAGGATCGGAGGAAATGCAGGTCATGCGTCGCTCGATCGACTACGGGGCGTCGGGCTTCATTCCGAAGTCCGCACCGTTGCCGACCATCACCGAGGCTATTCAGGCGGTCCTGGAAGGGGACGTCTGGTTGCCCGAAGGCGTGGCGGACAAGATCGAGCGTATGCATTCGGACATGACGGATTTTTCCGAGAAACTGGCGTCGCTGACGCCGCAGCAGTTCCGGGTGCTGGGTATGCTGGCAGAGGGGCTTTTGAACAAACAGATCGCGTATGATCTGGATGTGTCAGAGGCCACTATCAAGGCGCATATTACAGCGGTATTCCGGAAGCTGGGGGTTCGCAACCGGACCCAGGCGGTGATTGCCATCCAGCAGATGGAGATTGATCCTTCGGATACGTCGTTGTCTGGTAGCTGATTGGCCTGAAGGTTTTACTGAGAAAAAAGCGGAAATCCTTAATGGGTTTCCGCTTTTTTTATGAAGGGGCCCTCACTTGCTGGCATACCCCAACTTCTTGTCCACAAAATTGAACAATTCCTGGCCCTTGTGCCACCGATCCAGATTCTCAAGAAACTGGTCCGTCAACGCCCGTTTCCAGCCAATGAAATCCCCGGACATGTGTGCGGTCATAATCACGTTCTCCATATCCCATAGCGGATGATCCGACGGCAGGGGCTCTTCCTCGAAAACGTCCAGAGCTGCGCCGGCGATATCGCCGTTGTTCAGGGCGGTAATCAGGTCGTCGGTTTTCACCACCGGGCCGCGGCCGATATTGATCAGGCGGGCGGACTTGCGCATGGCCTTGAATGCTTTTTCGTCGAACAGGCCTTCGGTCTGTGGGGTGAGCGGGGCGGCGATCACGACGAAATCCGCAAGGCCCAGTTGCTCGGTCAGGTCGTCATTGCCGTGTACCGCAATGAAATCAGGGTCGTCGTGGCGTGGCTTACGGGCAATGCCATGGGGCTTGAGGCCGGCGGCCTTACATAGCCGGGCAATCTGGCCGCCAATGGAGCCCGCGCCCACGATCAGCACCTGCTTGCCCTCGGCTCTCTCTGTGTCCCGGTGCTGCCATCTGTGCTCGGCTTGGAGCTTCAGGGAGCGGGGAAAGTCTTTGGCGAACATCAGGATGGTGCACAGAACGTATTCGGCAATGGTTCGGTCGAATATGCCCCGGGCGTTGGTCACAACGACATCGCCGTTGATCAGATCGGGGAACATCAGTGCATCAACCCCGGCACTGGTGGCATGAATCCACTTCAGCTTGTCGGCCGAAGGCCAGGCAGCAGCCAGTGCTTCCGTGCGGAAGTCCGTCACCATCATCACGTCGGTGCCGGGCAGGGTTTCCCGCAGCGTGGGTTCGTCACTGGCAAAGCGAACCTCTGCCCGAGCCCTCAGTGCATCCATGCCTGGAGGTTCTTTTTCTCCGGGCGCTGTCAGAACGGTCACAACCGGTTTGCTGTGTTGGGTCATCTATCCTCCGCCAATGCAGTTTGTCCGCGTCCGGTCGCGGGAATCGACAGTCCGGATGTCAGATTTACAGTCTGGTATCTGTGTGGGAACTGGTCAACCTGAGCCGTTATAGGAGAAAGGTCGTAGGCCCTGTAACGACGGCGCTGGCAACGTCTTGGGCCATCCGTTGAATCTTTCTGTTTTATGTCTTGTACGCCCCCTGTTTACTGACTAACCTGCAGGGGTAGCTACTATTTTGCCCCGTTTCAGGAGGTGTTTATGGCAGAAGCCGCCAATAAAGAAACCGGCCAGACCAAACCGCGTAAGGTTAAGTACCGTAAGAACAAGGCCAGCTGGAACCCGGCCATGCAGGCGGTTCCGGTGCCGGGCATTCGTCGCATGGTGAATATGGCGGCCACCATGAAGGATGTCATTCATCTTTCCATCGGTCAGCCGGATTTGCCGACGCCCAAGCATGTCATCGATGCCTATATCGATGCCCTCAATGCGGGGCAGACAGGCTACACCATGGACGCGGGCCTGCCCGAGCTGCTCGTAGCACTGCGCGATTATTACGGCGCCCGCTACGATCGCAAGCTGACACGGGACAATATCCTGATCACCAGTGGCGCCACCGAGGCCATGTATCTGGCGATTTCAGCAACTTCGGCTCCGGGGCGTCAGTTTATTGTGACGGACCCGTCCTTCCTTCTGTATGCGCCCCTGATCCGGATGAATGGCGGTGAGGTGAAGTTCGTTCCCACCCGTGCGGAAAACGATCACCAACTGGATCCGGATGAGGTTATCCGGGCGATGGGCTCGCGTACGTTTGCGCTAATCCTCAACAACCCGAACAACCCCACGGGTGCTGTATACCCCCGCAGCACCATAGAGACCATTCTTGAAGAGTGCGCCTACCGTGGCATCCAGGTATACGCGGATGAGGTCTACGACCATCTGATTTTCGACGATGATGACTTCGCCAGCGTACTCAACTGCTCGATGGACCTGGATAACATCATGTGCATCAGCAGTTTCTCCAAGACCTACAGTATGGCGGGGCTGCGGGTAGGCTGGGTGATTGCAAGCCAGGCTGCCATCAAGTCCCTGCGCCGGTTCCACATGTTCACCACGTCGGTGGCAAACACGCCCTCACAGTTTGCCGGTGTGGCCGCCCTGACCGGCGACCAGCAGTGCGTCAGGAACATGGTGGATATCTACCGTGAACGCCGGGACAAGGTGGTGGAGCTGATCGACCAGACTCCCTACATGACTGGTTACAAGCCCGGAGGTGCCTTCTTTGCCTTCCCGGATCTGCCACGCCATGTGGACGGTTCGGATCTGGCGCTGCGGATGCTCAAGGAAACCGGCGTCTGCCTGGTTCCCGGTGATGCATTTGGTGAAGCCTGTACCAACGCCGTCCGTATCAGTTTCTCGACCACCTGTGAGAAACTTGAGGAAGCGTTCGACAGGATCATCCCCTGGATGGCGAAACAGCAGTTCTGACCGCCATGTCAGCCCTGGACTCGGTGCTCATCCAATGCCCCTACTGTTGGGAGACGCTGGACCTCAGCGTCGACCCTTCAGTGGCTGATCAGGAGTACGTAGAGGATTGCCAGGTGTGCTGCCAGCCCATCGTGGTCCATGTGGTCCTGGACGAGAATCTGACCCCAACGGTGGACGTCCGGGCCGAGAACGAATAAGGAGATTTGCCCTGATGTTCACCCTTCCTTCCCGCTTTTTGTCGGTTATCGTTCTGGTTTGCCTGGCGATCCTGGGGGGCTGTGCCAGTCTGTCTCCCTATTCCATATCCGAGGCAACACTGGAGCGTCACCTTCAGGACACCGTCAGCGCCTTTGACCGCCAGCAGTTGCAAAGTGGTTCACCACTGAGCCTTAACCTGAGCAATGCGGATATCACCCTGGGGCCGGATGGCCGTGACGTGGCGGTGATTGATTTGCGTGGACAGGTGTCCCTGAATGCCCTGTTGGCCAAGCTGCCAGTGGATATTGCCCTGAAAGTGGAGGGTGCTCCGGTTTACGACAGCGAAGAGAAAGCCATTTACATCCGCCGTCTGCAGTTACTCGAGAGTAGTATTGATTCGCCCTATTTCAAGGGGGACCTGAAGCCCGTCACCGACACGGTTATGAGGGCGGTTGCCCAGATGCTGGAAACCATGCCGGTGTACCGGCTGGATGAAGCGGACTTCACCCAGCGGATGTTCGGCATGGTCCCTATGGGCGTGCGCGTAGCGCCCGGGCGACTTGAGTTTGTTATGGCCGACTAGTCATTTCAGACGGTCGCGGACGGCCTTGCCAATTTCCTGGGTGCCGCGTCTGGCGCCGGCATTTTCAGCCAGGTCTGCAGCGACGGCATCGAACAGTTCCTGGCCAGCTGCGGCTACTGCCGGGTTGTTCCGCCCCAGCCAGTCCAGCATACGTGCCGTGGTAAACAGCATGGCGGTGGGGTCTGCCAGCCCCTGCCCGGCAATGTCCGGCGCACTCCCGTGGGTCGGTTCGAACATCGAAGGCATGTTTGGGTCGTCGGGATTGAGGTTGCAGGACGGGGCTACCCCCATTCCGCCGGAGAGCACTGCCGCCAGATCGGTCAGGATGTCGCCTTGCAGATTGCTGGCAACCACCACGTCGAAAGCCCAGGGGGCCTGAACAAACTTCATGCAGGCTGCATCCACCAGCTCATGGTGGGTGGCCACATCCGGGTACTGCTTTGCCATTTCCTCGAAGGCTTCTGAGTACATGTCTCCCCAGTAACGCAGGGCGTTGCGTTTGGTGACAATGCACACCTGGCTTTCGCAGGTTTTTCCATCCAGGGTCCGGAAATGGCGGGATCTGCCCTGTTCGGCACG
>JAWWAM010000145.1:0-6802 GCA_033721715.1 Marinobacter sp. | reverse complement strand
CGGGCCTTGCCCCAGAGCTCATTGCGCAGGCTCAGGCGCCCCAGGGCCAGCAACAGTTCCGCATTGTTGGGGCGGTCTTTCAACCACTGCTCGGCCACCAGTAACTGCTCGTCCGGCTTCAGGCCTTTCACCCGTCCATACAGGTTGATCAGATCGTCACCCCAGTGATTGCGCAACACCTTCCGCAGCAGAGTTTCGGCCTGGGCCTCATCGCCCAGCTCCGCCAACAGGCGGGCGTATTCGCGTATGGTGTGTTCGTCGCGGCGCAGGAAACCAGGCAGTTCATCCCACAAGCGGGTCAGCGGCTCCAGGGAGGCAGAAGGCTCGCCTGAGTGGCGACGGCATTCCTCGGCAGCGCGTTGCAGCAGGTTGTGCCACACCAGGCGCTCCAGGTCGCCCAGCTCTTCGCTCTCCATCAGGTTACGCTTGCGGATTTCCGGCAACAGGCGGGAAAGCTCGCGCCAGTCTTCCAGGCGCACATAGGTGTTCTTCAGCAGTTTGAGTACGAAGGGATGATGAGGGGCCTGCTTGCGAAGCCTCAGCAGTGTAGCCAGGGCCTGCTCCAACCGGTTACCGGCCAGTTGCAGCTGGGCCTGAGTGATGCCCACGGCCATGTCGGACCCCGGAGTGCTTTCATAAGCTTTGCGCAACAGTTCGTCAACCGCTTCGTGATCGCCGGATTCAAACGAGGCCTGCGCCGCTGCCAGATAATTGATCAGTGGTGTGTCGGCGTGCTCGGCCGAGGAGGTGAGTAGCTTGCGCGCGCGAGGCCAGTTACCTTCCGCAAGGGCCAGCAGTCCCTGGGTGGTGCGACGGCGGGCCCGGCGTTCGTTGCTGCGGGCAAGCCAGCCGGCCACCATGCCGGTGCCATGGCGCAGGCGACGGAACAGGTTGATGACCATCACGGAGCCCACAACCAACACCACCAACAATGCCAGGCCAACCCAGAAGTTGGTTTCAATCAGGTAGTTGCCCAGGCTGATGCGGATATAACCAAGGTCATACTGTAGCCCCATGGCGAGGGCAGTGCCCAGCAACAGGGCAATGAGGATGATCAGCAAAATGCGGATCATGAGGCATCTCCCTGCTCGCCGTTGTTATCGGCTTCCTGGGAGTTTCCCTCGCCGCTCTCTTCACTCTCTTCGTTCCCTTCACCGCCATTGTTATCCAGCCGTCCTGCCAGGCGGGATTTAAGCAGTTCCAGGGAGCGGCTGATATCCGGCAGTTCCGGGTCCACATTCTTGTCAGACAGTTCCTCCAGAGTCCGGGAGAGGGCAATGATGCGGGTATTGGTGCTGTCGTACCAGTCGGTGATCGCGTTGCTGGCCTTGGTCAGGGCTCGTGAGTAAAGCTCCTGGTGGCCACGCAGCACCGCCATTTCGGCCTCTTCCAGCATCAACTGCAGGTTGAGCCGGGCATAGGCGCTCTGTTCCGGGGACAGCAATGGTTTGACGGGTTCGTCGAGCCTGCGAACAACGACTACCTGTGAGAGGGTATCCTTTACCTTCTCCCATCCCTCGGCCACCAGCCCCGGAACGGAATCTGTATTCGCGGCCGTATCGTCGTTACTGACGGGTACGAAACCGGGCGCGCGGTCATTCACCAGAGCGTCGTCGGTAAGCTGGTGGATGCTGTCGATAGCGGCTTCCAGCTTCAGGTAGAGGCCGGTGCGGTCCACGTCGGCCAGCCCCTTGAGGGCGAGAATCTCTTTTGCCACTTGCTGACGTACAGGGTAGACCCCGATATCGTCGGACTCTGCCAGAACCTCGTCAGCCGATTCCAGAGCAGCCAATGCGCCACGGATGTCCTTTTCAATCATCAGGCGCTGGTTGCCCACCCGAAGAAGGTATTCCGCTTCTGCCAGCAGCCAGTCGGTGCGGGTACGGTTTCCGGCCTCCAGCAGTTCGCGGGCATTATGGTCAATCTGGCGTTGTTGGGTGGCAATCAGTTCACGCTGTTCTGACAGCTTTTCTTCCAGGGACTGCAGGCGCTGGCTCTGCTCGCTGCCACTCTGCCCGTACATGCGTTCCAGTTGCTCAGTGTCGCTTTCAAGGCTGGTGATCGTCTGTTGCAGGGACTGGTTGTTATTCCACTGCTGCCAGCTCCACAGTGCCAGGGCTATTACCAGGGCAAGGGTAAGCAGAGTGAGGATCCAGAGCGGCCACAGCCGTTGCCGTGTTTGCTGAGACTTTGCAATCGGGGCGGGCAGTTGTGCTTTTGATTCTGTCACAGGCATCCTTACTTGGTGTTTCCGGAGCCACCGTCCAGGCTGGCAAGTTGTTCGGCAACTGCAGCCACAATTGTGCTATCGGCAAGGCTTCCTGGTATGCACGTTCGCCGCAGGCCGGCCTGACGTGCTTGTTCGGCAATCCGCTCGACGGGGACCACCAGCAAAATATCTTCAAGATTATGGCCGGTATTTTCACTTAGTGCGATGAGATTGTTCAATGTTTCTCCCGACAGTGTGACGATGACCTCGGGGGAAAAGTCGTTCAGCATCGCTTTCAGTGTGGCTTCATCATAGTCGGGACAGGATCGGCGATAAAGTGGCAACGCCGTGACCCGTGCGCCGCGTTTTTCCAGAGTTTGCGGAATCAGTTCGCGGCCTTCCTCCCCCCGAACCAGCAGAACCTTTTCATGGTCCAGCGTCGCCAGCTCTGGCAACTGTAGCAAATCTTCGCTGGTATGGCCGGTTTCCGGCTGGTGTGTGTGCAGGCCATGGCCGGCAAGTACCGCAGCGGTGCCTGCTCCGACGCCGTACCAGTGAATGCCGGCGGGCGTCTGCGGCCACCAGGTGTCGAGCCATTCCAGTAGCAGGCTCGCGGCGTAGGGGCTGACCGCGATGACATGTGTGAACTCATCCAGGTTCAGGATAAGCGTGCGGGTAACGGGATCTTCAGGAAGCGGTTCCCGGCTGATAAGTGGCAGCACCCGGGCGTCTGCGCCGGCCTCACGGAAGCAGGCGGCAAGACGGTCGGCTTCGGGTTGGGGCCGGCAGATCAGGATCCGCCGGCTTTCAAGTGGGCCGGACTCAGGTCGGGGTGTGGCCATAGATGTCAGCCAGTACCTTGTCTGCCCCCAGGGCGAGCAGGTCTTCTGCCAGCTCGCGACCCAGGCGTTCACCTTCGCCTCGGGGCGCCCGACCTTCCACCCGGAATACCTTGGTGCCGTCCACGGCGCCCACCAGACCTCGCAGCCAGAGAGTGTCATCGTCTTCCAGCAGGGCGTACGCGGCGATAGGCACCTGGCAGCCACCCTGCAGGCGGCGGTTCAATGCGCGCTCCGCCTTGACGCGATCCGAGGTGTCGCGATGATCCAGGGGTTCCAGCATGCTGATCAATTCGGCATCGTCCAGCCGGCATTCAATGCCCAGTGCGCCCTGGCCCACGGCGGGCAGAGATACGCTGTCGGGGAGGCAGTAGCGGATACGGTCATGGAAACCCAGGCGCTTGAGCCCTGAACTGGCAAGTACGATGGCGTTGTAGTCGCCAGCATCCAGCTTTGCCAGGCGGGTATTGACGTTACCGCGCAGGGTGCGGATTTCCAGGTCCGGGCGATAGGCGCGAAGCTGGGCCTCCCGGCGCAAACTGGCCGTACCTACCACGGCACCGTGGGGCAGGGCGTCCACGTTTTCAAAGTCGTTGCTGACAAAAGCATCGGTGGGATCCTCGCGCTCACAGATAGCGACCAGCCCGAGCCCTTCCGGAAACTCCATGGGTACATCCTTCATGGAGTGCACCGCCAGGTCAGCCTGGCCTGCCAGCATGGCCTCTTCGAGTTCCTTGACGAACAGGCCCTTGCCGCCGATCTTGGCCAGGGGTACGTCCAGTATTTTGTCGCCCTGGGTTTTGATCTTGATCAGCTCAACCTCGATGTTGTCGTTGAGCCGTTCCAGTTCGGACTTGATGAATTCCGCCTGCCACAGCGCCAGTGCACTGCTGCGGGTTGCAATACGAAGGGTTCGTTTGGACATGTTGCTCGTTGCCGGATCTGAAAATGGTACGCCAAGGGTACCCTTTGTGGGGCCATTTGTGGAGCCAAACGTCGTGCGCCGGCATTGGCGAAAAGGCTACCCGGGGCGATGTTCCTTCAGCCACTGCCGCACGGAAGCGGTATGCCTCCGGCTTACCGGCAGCCGGCCGTGATTGTCCGCCAGGACGATTACGTTCTGACCATCGCCATTTCTCAGCAGGGCCTGGACAAATCGCACGCCCACCAGGGTATGACGATGAATCCTCAGCAGATGCTGTTGATAGGTACTTTCCAGTTCCTTCAGTGTGTAATCGGTGACTGTCTCGCCACGGACATGATGGATGGTGACGTATTTCTGGTCGGCTTCGCAGTAGAGGATTCCCCCGACATCCACCAGTTCGGTGCCGCGATGGGTGCGAATGGCGAGCTGTTCGGCGCTGTCGGTATCCCTTTCAGCCAGTGCCTGGAGTTGTACCCGGTTAACCCTGCCGGCGCGCTTCAGGGCTTCCGCCAGTGCTTCCCGGCGCACCGGTTTGAGGAGATAGGCCACCGCATGCACATCGAACGCCTGTATGGCGTAGTGGTCATAGGCGGTACAGAAGATGATGGCCGGTGGTGCCTCCAGGGTGGCTATTCGCTCCGCGGCCTCCATGCCGTCCATGCCGGGCATGCGGATGTCCAGCAGCAGGATATCGGGCGCCTGCTGCGCGATTTTTGCCAGGACCTCGTCGCCGTCACCGGCCTCGCCGCAAACGGTATACCCTGGCAGAGCTTCCACCAGCCTGCGGATGCGCTCCCTTGCCAGGGGCTCGTCGTCGGCAATCAGTACGCTATGGCTGTATGCATCGGCCATACGTGGCTATTCACTCCTCATTGCGGGTTTGCCGTTGCCACTCGCCTTCTGCCAGGGCAGTCGGAGAGTGACGGTATATATATCATTCTGGTGGCTGTGTTTCAGTACCGCCGGCTCGCCGAACAGCGCGTGCAGGCGGGACTGGATATTGGCCAGTGCCATGCGGTTGCCGTCATGTCCGGCCTGGTCGGGTGCGGGGCGCGGGTTCTGCACCATCAGATAGACCGATGGCCCTTTGCGGTAGGCCTCAACCTTTACGGTTCCGCCATTCGGGCGGGGCTGGATGCCGTGATAAATGGCGTTCTCTACCAGCGGCTGCAGGGTCAGCGGGGGAATGGCCTGTTGATCCAGGCCGCTCTCAATATTCCAGTCGATTGCCAGCCGATCCTCCAGACGTAACTTTTCAATGGCCAGGTACCGCCGACACAGATCAAGTTCGTCAGCCAGGGGGATCAGACGGTCGCCGTTGCGAAGGCTGGCGCGGAACAGTTCGGAAAGATCCAGCACGGCATCTTCGGCCCTTTCCGGATTGATCGTTATCAGGCTGGCAATGGTATTCATGCTGTTGAACAGGAAGTGCGGGTGAATACGCGCCTGCAGCGCCGTCAGGCGTGCCTGCATTTCCGCTTCCCGCTGCTGTTGCCACTGAAACTGCAGATAGAAATAGCGCAGCACCATCAACGTGATCAGCATCGCCAGTAACAGTTTCTTGGCCACGCCCTGCCAGGCTGCCACGCCAGGGCGGGGATGCAGCACGCTGTCGGCAAAGAGGCTGAAGGCCAGCACATCCAGTAACACGATGGCGACAATGACGGCAGTGGCGCGGGGAACCGTCAGGCCCGAGAGCCAGCGCCGCAACAGGCAGATCAGGGCAGCGCTGGTGAGAACAGTCCATTGCACGAAAAGCGAGAGCAGGCCGAAATAGTTCCAGTCAATCCAGCGGCTCTCGGCCTGAACGATGGAAAGCACCAGAACCAGCAATTCGCTGGTCACCACCAGCATGAAAACGGCACGTACCCGACACAGGTCCGGCACATAGAAGTCTGTGTTGCTGACTGGGGCCTCCCTGACCCGGCTCTCCGTGTTTTGTCTCGCTGCCATCGATGCTTTCCTGAATCCCTTTTCCTTGATCAGAGAAGGGCAACTGTGTGCTGCAGAATGCTATAATCCCGCGACATTCCATTTACCCATTCCCGCAGAATGATGCCGGGCTGTCAGCAGGAAAGATAGACCATGACGGATCAGAGCAAGAGCGCCGAGAAACCCTGGGGCGGTCGTTTTACCGAACCTACCGATGCTTTCGTTGAACGTTTTACCGCTTCCGTAGGCTTTGACCAGCGCCTGTACCACCACGATATTACCGGTTCCATTGCCCATGCCACCATGCTTGCGGAAGTAGGCGTGCTGACCGTGGAAGAGCGTGACACCATCATTGAAGGCCTGAAAGCCGTCAAGGCCGATATTGAGGCCGGCACTTTCGAGTGGTCCGTCAGCCTCGAAGATGTGCACATGAACATCGAGGCGCGGCTGACTGACCGCATCGGTATCACTGGCAAGAAACTGCATACCGGCCGCAGCCGCAACGACCAGGTGGCCACGGATATCCGCCTGTACCTGCGCGACGAAATCGATGTTATCGCGGAAGAGCTCAAGCGCCTGCAGGCCGGTTTGCTGGATCTGGCCGAGCGTGAGGCGGAGACGATCATGCCGGGTTTCACCCATCTGCAGACGGCCCAGCCGGTCACCTTTGGGCATCACCTGCTGGCCTGGTATGAAATGCTGGTGCGCGATGCCGATCGCCTGCAGGACTGTCGCAAGCGGGTGAATGTGATGCCGTTGGGTGCCGCGGCACTGGCGGGCACCACGTACCCCATTGATCGCAGCATCACCGCAAGATTGCTGGGATTTGACCGGCCCAGTGAGAACTCCCTGGACTCGGTCAGCGACCGGGACTTTGCCATCGAATTCTGCAGTTTT
>JAWWAM010000144.1:0-6806 GCA_033721715.1 Marinobacter sp. | reverse complement strand
TGTCGCTGTGATCCAGTGGCTCTATTCAGAGCCCTATTCAGCCCACAAGCGTGCCCGGAAGCGACTCTGCTTCCACAGTACCGCCACCCAGACCGCATGCAGGTTGATCAGAAGTGCCAGTACCCACTCGAAAGCATCGTCCATCTGGCTATAGATATCGGGCACCACGGCGGTCAGGATAACCGAGAGGATACCTACCGCCAGAGCCAGCTCACATAACCATAACAGGCGTTTACCGCTGCGATGCCATCGCGGATGCTCCTTCAGCGCGGAGCTGATCAGCAACTGGGCAATGTAGGTAAGAGAAAAATACAGCACCACGCCGATGCGTCGCGTCAGGTTGAAGCCGTCTCCTTCATGCCCGAGCGCCAGGGTATAGGCCGCCAGCGACACACAGGCAATAAAGCCCAACCAGGGAATCCAGAGACGACCCCGGGTGGTGGCGCCCAGTTGCAATAGCCAGCGGCCATTCAGGAACCAGAACAGGATGCCCAGAATCGCCGCCGGCAACATGGTGCCCTTGAAGATAAAGTAGCTGGTGCCATAGCGGCCGGTTCGGCTGATACTGGTACAGCTCTCCCAATAGGGCACGCACCAGGATATATGACCCTCGAGCACTGATACGGCAAACGTGGTGTGTATGGTTATCAAAGGCGTGAGGGCAGCAGCCAGGGCTATCCACCACATTGGAATGCCGTTTTTCCGGTGATTCATAGCACTCTGCCTCACACCCACAAGTCCCGACTACAAAGCATCGCTTTTTGTTACAGCATTTGACAATGTTTTAGATATCAGCCGATACACTGAAGCCGCATTCACTCATACTTTAGTCCTAGTGCTTAAAGTCTGACCAGGGAGCAATTTGGTCAGCATGCCATTCCCGGTTTGAGATACTGCGAACATGCCCACGGCCCGCCAGGACATCATTGAGACGGAAATTCCTGTATCCCGGTTACAGATCGGGATGCACGTGATTCGTCTGGACCGGCCATGGGAAGAAACAGACTTCCTGCTCCAGGGCTTTATACTCCAGAACGAAGAAGATGTGCTGGCTGTTCAGCAACAGTGCAAAACGGTCGTTGTCGAAGGGCGGGTGGATGTTACCCCGGAAACCCTGGAGCGCTTGCCTGCAAGCCGTAAAACCAGGACAGCGAAGCCCGCCCCAAAAGATACGTCAACGAATGCCCCCTCCATTCCCAAGCGCAAAGTCACCTACATCAACAAGGTAGACGCCAGCCGCGAAATGGCCGCTGCGACGATGAGCTACGCAGATGCCAAGGCCACCGCAAAGAACATCATGTCCAACCTGCGGCTGGGGCGCACACTGGAGATGAACCAGATCCACCAGGTGGTGAACAGCTGTGTCGACAGCGTGCTGCGGAATGATAACGCTCTGCTGCTGCTCACCAAAATCAAGAACAAGGACGAATACACGGCAGAGCACTGCATCAATGTGTCTATTCTCTCAGCGGCTTTTAGCAAACACCTGGGGCTTCTGGAAGGAGAGATCCGCACTGTTGCCCTGTGCGGGTTGCTGCATGATGTGGGCAAGATGCGCATTGACGACGAGATCCTGAACAAGCCCGGCGCGCTCACACCGGAAGAATTCGCAGTGATGAAAAACCACACCACATTCGGGCGTGATGTGCTGGCCGCCCTGCCCCGGCTGGCCTATGCAGCGGTTGACGTGGCCTATTCACATCATGAGCGAATGGACGGCAAGGGCTATCCCCGAGGCCTGTCCGGGCCTCAGATCCCGTTGTTTGCGAAAATTGTGGGGCTGGTGGATACCTACGATGCCATTACAAGCTCCCGCGTGTACGACAAGGGCCGGGCCTCCATGGAGGCACTGCAGATCATTCACCGGAACAAGGGGGCCCAGTTTGATGCGGGCCTGGCGGTTGAATTTATCCGCATGATCGGCGTCTACCCGCCCGGCTCGATTGTGGAAATGACCAACGGTGAAGTGGGTATTGTGGTGGCCACCCATGCTGCCAGCAAACTCAAACCCCGGGTACTGCTGGTGCGTGACGCGACCAAACACCCGCTGGCCACGTTCCGCGAAGTGGATCTGCTGAAAGAGACCCGGGATAGCGGGGGGCACCCCTACAAAATTGCCCGGGAAGCGCCGGACGAAAGTTACGGCATTGTGATGAGGGAGTTCATCGAACAGGGCATCCTCAACCGCAAGGCACCGGAAGTATCGACTCTCAGCCCCGGTCAATGACGGCCATGGTAAGCCTTGAGATACAGGTAAGCTTGCCTTCCTCGTTTTCCAACCGTATTTCCCATACCTGGGTAGTGCCACCGAGGTGAAGGGGACGAGCCGTGCCATAGACCCAGCCTTTGCTGGCTGAGCGGATATGGTTGGCGTTGATATCCAGCCCCACAGCAATCTGGCTTTCCTCACGGAGACAGTAGTTGGCCGCCATGCTGCCGAGAGTTTCCGCCAGCACGACCGATGACCCGCCGTGGAGAATGCCGAACGGCTGCACCGTACGCTCATCCACGGGAATGCGGCCGACCAGATAGTCATCGCCAATTTCCACAAATTCAATGCCCATAGTGGCAACAGCGGTGTTTTTGCTGCCCTCGGCCATTTGTTCAAGGGTAGGAATGCTGCGGGTCCAGATTGCCATGGTGGTACTGCCTCCTGATGTTGGGGGGACCCGCCAACAAACTCGGGCCCGGAGCCCCTGAGTGTATACAGATAGGTAGCGAACGACCATAGGATTATCCGCCTGCGTATTCAGGCATTAAGCATCAGGCCTCGCCCCAGGCCGGAAACGGATCGTTGAGCGTCTGCCAGAAAGTCTTGCCGGCCAGAAGCTGCTCGTGGTCCAGCAGGCACTCGTCGAGCTGACGGGTGATGGCAGCCTGGTCCAGGTTCTGGCCTATGAACACCAGCTCCTGGCGCATATCACCGAATGGCTCCTCCCAACTGGTCATGATGGCCTTACGGTATTCCGGATCCTGCGGCCAGCTTTCCTCGGGCACGGCTTTCCAGAACATGCCGGCAAAACCATGCCTGGCGATACCGCCCGCCTGGTTCCAGAGCCCGGCGAACTCGGGCCGTGAGGCGAGCCAGAAATAGCCTTTGGAGCGAATCAGCTTGCCGCCGGTCTGCGGGTTGTGCAGGAACTCGAAAAACTTTGCCGGGTGAAAAGGGCGCCGCGCCCGGTAAACGAAACTGCCGATGCCGTACTCTTCAGTCTCGGGAATATGCTCACCTCGCATCTCCCTCAACCACCCAGGGGCCTGCTGGGCTTTTTCAAAGTTGAAGCGGCCGGTTTCCAGCACCTGATTCAGGGGCACCTCACCGTGACGGATCGGAATAATCTGCGCTTCGGTGTTGAGGCTGCGCAGTACCCCCGTCAGGCGGTTCAGGTCTTCGGCGCTAGCCAGGTCGGTCTTGCTGACCAGGATCACATCACTGAATTCCACCTGATCCACCAGCAGGTCCGCCACGCTCCTTTCGTCCTCGTCCCCCAGGCTTTCGCCGGTTTCCTGGAGGGACTGGGCTTCGTCGTAGTCCCTGAGGAAGTTCACCGCGTCTACCACGGTGACCATGGTGTCCAGGCTGGCTACATCAGAAAGGCTGGTGCCGTCTTCGTCGGCGAAGGTGAAGGTTTCCGCCACCGGCAACGGCTCAGAAATACCGGTGGATTCGATCACCAGACAGTCGAACCGACCTTCATCTGCCAATCGGCGCACCTCGAGAAGCAAGTCCTCGCGCAGGGTGCAGCAGATGCAGCCGTTGCTCATTTCCACCAGCTTCTCTTCTGCCCGGTTCAGCTCAATCTCTTTCTGCACCTGGGAGGCGTCAATGTTCACTTCGCTCATGTCGTTGACGATGACCGCCACCCGGCGGCCTTCGCGATTGTTCAGAATATGGTTCAGAACCGTGGTTTTTCCGGCTCCTAGAAAACCGGACAGGACAGTCACGGGCAACCGGTTCTATTTCATGATCATCTGACCTCTCTCTCTGGGTTATGCACTGAAAACGAAATTCCGGGGTTCACTTTTAATATGTTATAACATAACATCCATCGCGAAATCGATGACAACAGGACAGACCCATGACCCTTAACCCAGCCGCACTGGACAAACCCGTTGCCGTCGCGGGAGAGCAGGCCGATTGTCTGACCGAGATTTTTCGGGACGAGGTCAACCTGGCCATCTGGAACCGGAGCTTATCGACAGACCTTGCGCGGTTTGCCGACGAACTCACGGCCTGGGAAGGGCATATGGAGCGCTTCGTCAGCCTCTCAGCGGGGGATAGCTCGGCACTGGTCCTACCTAACTGGGCACTGGCCATCGCGGGCTCGGAGGCCTGGGTGGCTGACGCCGATGAGCTGATCGCAATGTATCGATGCCTGTTCGAGCCCGGGACTGTTGGCCTTCGGATTCACGTCCTCAAGGGCACGATGTGCCCGCGCTTTCACGTCGACCGGGTACCGGTGCGCCTGCTGTGCACCTACCAAGGCGTCGGCACGGAATGGTTACCGGAACAGCGGGTAACCCGCCCGGAAAAGCCGGGCCCACTGCCCGACCAGGCGGTAAAGCCCGGAAACGTCCAGCGCCTCGAAACCGCCGCCGTCGCTCTCCTCAAAGGTGAAGCCTGGGAGGGCAATGAAGGCAGGGGCCTGGTGCACAGATCCCCGGAACCCGGCAACCGTCCCCGGCTGGTTCTGGCTCTGGACTGGTTGTGATTTCCCCGAAAAAAGTAACGTTATAACGTTCGCTGAATGGAGCTTGAAAATGATAATCAAAGACAACCCTAATACCGGCCGGCGCTGGGTGCCCGCCCGCCGCTCTCCGCTGGCCCTCACCCTCTCCGCCATTCTGATCGCCGGGTGTGGCGACAGCAGTTCCGATAACGATGATGCCCACGAACACACCGAGGTCGATACCACTGGCCGCCTGGCGCTGTTCGACACGGAGGCCGGGGCCATCAAGATTCTCGGCATTGACGACGAGGTTGCAACCCTGGCCACCTTCGAAATGGCAGGCGAAGCGCCCCGGCTCTATAGCAGCCCCGGCAGCCGTTACCTTGTAGCCATCCAGCGGGAAGACGACCTGGTTTCCTTTATCGACGGTGGCCTGTACACCGAAGACCACGGCGACCACATGCATGACTACGCGGAAACGCCATCCATGCTCAGCTTCTCATTGAATGACAACCGCCCGACTCATTACTCGCTGGGCGAAGACCGGGGCATTGTGTTCTTTGATGGGTCGGACGCCGCCAGCTCGAAGGTCACCCTGTTCACTGACGAGTCCCTGGGTGGAGCAGCCGCCGAAGCCTCCCTGGCCCTGGACAACAACATGCACGGTGTTGCCAAGCTCGCGGGCGGCAAACTGTTTGTGACCTACCGTGACGCCTCCATTACCGACACTACTCTGCCCGACGAGGTTGAGCGTTACGATTTCGTCAATGGCGCCTTCAATTTTGAGGAACGATACAACGAAACCTGCCCCCGTCTGCATGGCGCGGCAGCGAATGCCCACGTAGTGGCCTTTGGCTGCAGTGACGGTGTTCTGGCCATTGATCTGCACGACGCCGACTATCCAACAATCAAGCTGGGCAACCCGGACTCTCTGGCAGCCGACAGTCGAATTGGAACACTCGCGGGTCATCCCGATGTTGAAGAGTTGGTAGGCATCGCTGGCGACCAGTTTTTCGTGATTGATGCCGAGGCCGCCGCTGATAACTACAGCGAGCTCATCATTGGTGATGGTGTGGGCCGGATTGCTCAGGGCTTCGATGCCCACGGTGAGGTGTTCTACGTTATGGGAGATGACGGCAAACTGCGGCTTTTCCATCCTGCCGATGGCTGGGTCCTGGCCGCAACTATTGACGTGACCGGCCCGCTCGGAGAAGACGACGCATCGCCGGCCATCGCCAATTCCGGCGCGGATGACCGCCTGTTCGTGCTGAACCCCAACAACCAGACCATCACCGAAATCGACACCCACGAGGGCGACATTGTTCGCACGGTCGACCTGGATTTCACCGCTTCTGGCCTGGTCTGGCTGGGGCTGCCTGACCACGATCACGATCACGATGAAGAGCATGACCACGACGACAATACCTGAGCCGATGGTCAAACAACCCTTTTCCCGCAGTCAGAGGAATACTATGAAACTGTTAAACACCCGTGCCAGCTCTCTTGCGCTGGCCGTCCTTCCATTCTCCGTGATTCAGGCCAACGAACTGAACCCCGATGTCAGCGTAGTCCTGGACGGCTATTACAAGCAGAACCACACCGCCCTCTCGCACCGTGATGAGGGCATTGGCCTCGGCCATACCGAGCTGTCGCTGTCTTCCCCAATTGATGACATGTTTGAAGGCCGCCTGACCGCGGTGCTCGAAGACCACGCGGGTGAAACCGAGCTGGAACTGGAGGAAGCCTTTCTGCAAACCACTGGCATACCCTACAACCTCAGCGTTCGCGGAGGCCGGTTTCTCTCCCAAGTGGGTTACCTGAACAGCCGCCACCTGCACGAAGATGATTTCGTTGAACGTCCGGCGGCCTACCGGGCTCTGCTCGGCAGCCACTATTTCGACGATGGCCTGCGCCTGAATCTGTTGCTGCCCACCCCGTTCTACTGGGAGATCGGCGCTGAGGCTTTTGATGGCGGCAGATTATCGGAAGGAGATGAAGACATTGGCGTTTACACCCTCAATACGCGCTTCGGCGGGGATCTTTCCCGCTCCCAAAGCTGGCAGGCAGGCCTGTCATACCTGAACAACCGGCAGATCCATGGCGAGCATGGTGATGACCACGAGGATGATCATGACG
>JAWWAM010000143.1:0-6864 GCA_033721715.1 Marinobacter sp. | reverse complement strand
CAGGGCTGTAGGCACTTCAAGATCCGTGCTTTCCAGCAGCCCTTCAACAACGTCATTCTTGACCTTGTTGGAGATAGCCTGCTTGAGTTCGCGCTCCATGTTTTTCTGAACTTCTTCACGGAACGCCGCTTCGTCTTCCGCATCGATACCGAATTTCTTGAAGAACTCGGTGTCCAGTTCAGGCAACTGCGGCTCCTGAACTTCGTGAATCTTGATTTCGAACTTCGCCGGCTTGCCCGCGAGTTCTTCGTTCTGGTAATCCTCGGGGAATGTTACGTCAATTTCCAGCTCTTCGCCGGCCTTACCGCCAACGATGCCCTTCTCAAAACCGGGAATCATCTGCCCTGACCCCAGAGTCAGCTTGTGGTTCTCGGCAGCGCCACCTTCGAACTCTTCACCGTCAACGAAACCTTTGAAATCAATCAGCACTACGTCCTTGTTCTTGGACTTGCGCTTGACGGATTTCATGGTGGCCTGCTGACGGCGCAGGTTGTCGATCATGGTGTCGACGTCTTTCTCGGTAATCTCGGCCTTCGGCTTTTCAACGGAAATCTTGCTGAAATCCCCCAGCTCTACTTCCGGCAGCACTTCAAAAATAGCCACGAACTCGAGGTCCTTGCCCTCTTCCATGGTCTTTGGTTCGAACTTTGGCCAGCCCGCCGGATTGATGTCCTGCTCCTGCAGCGCCTTGATGTAGTTGTCACGCATGACCTCGCCAACGATTTCCTGGCGGACGCTGTCACCGAAACGACGCTTCACCACACTCATGGGCACCTTGCCCGGACGGAAACCGTTCATTTTTACTGTGCGTGCGGTTTCCTGCAGGCGTTTCTGGACCGCCTGGTCAATTTCCTGGGCGGGCACACCAATCGTCATCCGACGTTCGATGTTGGAGGTCGTTTCAACAGACACTTGCATGGAAGATCCTCAAATTACAGGTTCGGTATGTGAATGAAAATAAAACCAAAAATCCTGATCAGGGCGAATTCCCGGAAAAGGACGCAAATTTAAAAGCGGGTAGTTTATCATGGTTTGCCATGCCGAGAGAATCACCCGGTACAGGCTCTTTTGCGGGAACAGGTCACAGACAGCCAAGGGAAAGAAATCAGATAAGAATGGTGCGAGCGGAGAGACTCGAACTCTCACGGGTTGCCCCACTGGAACCTAAATCCAGCGCGTCTACCAGTTCCGCCACGCTCGCACACGATTTGTGAACTCACTCCTGCAAGAGCAAGGATAGAATTCAGCAACTGCGGAAATAAATCAGGAATCACTGAGGAGAAAATTGGGGTGGACGAAGGGGATCGAACCCTCGACCGCAGGAGTCACAATCCTGAGCTCTACCAACTGAGCTACGTCCACCACATCCAGACTACCGCCGGGACAACCCCAACAGGTATTCCAAACTAACTTTGCTGATTCGGTGTCTCCGGGACGGTTCAGACCGTCTGCGGTATGGCGCGCCCGGCAGGACTCGAACCTGCGACCACCGGCTTAGAAGGCCGATGCTCTATCCAGCTGAGCTACGGGCGCATATGACCGTTCGCCCACCTGACTGTCCAATGCCACTCCGGGCTAACCAGAAAGTGGTCGGGGTAGAGAGATTCGAACTCCCGACATCCTGCTCCCAAAGCAGGCGCGCTACCAGACTGCGCTATACCCCGTCTGAACTGAACAACAGATACCTCAGCAAAGTTGGCGCGCATATTACCGGCGCCGGACCGGTCCGTCAACACGCATTTGGGCTTTTTCCTCACCGATTGGCGGCAAGCCCCAAGCATGAGACAATGCGACGCCTTTATTTTCGCACAACCGACAAGACAAAGACATGAGCGCCAAACTGATTAACGGAAAAGAAATTGCCGCCACGGTTCGACAGCAGGTAGCGGCAGGAACAGAAGCCCGGAAACAGCAGGGGCTTCGTCCCCCTGGACTGGCTGTTGTGCTGGTGGGCAACGACCCGGCCTCCCACGTATATGTAGGCAACAAACGCAAGGCCTGCGATGAAGCCGGCATCATGTCGCTTTCCTATGACCTGCCGGAAGATACCTCACAGGCGGCGCTGGAAGCGCTGATTGACGAGCTCAACCAAAACCCCGATGTAGACGGCATACTGGTACAACTTCCGTTGCCACGCCATATGGATGCCGATCCCATCCTGCTGAAAATCCGGCCAGACAAGGATGTGGATGGCTTCCACCCGTTCAATATCGGCCGCCTGATGCAGCGCAAACCCGCCCTGAGGCCCTGCACACCCGCCGGCGTCATCACCCTGCTGGATAGCATCGACACCCCTTACAAGGGCCAGCACGCCGTTATAGTGGGCGCTTCCAACATCGTCGGCCGGCCCATGACCATGGAACTGCTGCTTAAAGGCGCCACTGTTACCGTGTGCCACCGTTTTACCGACAATCTGGAAAAGTTTGTCAGTGAAGCTGACATTCTGATCGCTGCCGTTGGCAAGCCGGGGCTGATCAAAGGTGAGTGGGTCAAGCCAGGAGCAACCGTAATTGATGTCGGCATCAACCGGATGGAAGATGGCAAGCTGCGCGGGGATGTTGATTTCGCCGCTGCCTCAGAGCGGGCGGCCTATATTACGCCGGTTCCCGGCGGTGTGGGGCCGATGACGATAGCGACTTTGCTGCAGAATACGTTGTATGCGGCAAATGAGTTACATAAGAACTGAGCGAAAGCTGGGTTGTCGGATTACTCTAAAAGCTCCACCCACAAAAAACCCCGCAAATGCGGGGTTTTTTGGTGGCCGGGTGTTTACTGCCCGTACTTCTCTTTCGCCTTCAGGCGATAGGCATGCAGAAGCGGCTCGGTGTAGCCATTTGGCTGTTCGCGGCCCTTGAGCACCAGATCCATGGCAGCCTGGAAGGCGATGCTGCCATCAAACTCCGGAGCCATGTCACGGTATGACGGGTCTTTTGCATTCTGGCGGTCTACAACTGCGGCCATACGCTTCATGGTCTCCTGGATCTGCTCTTCGGTGCAGACGCCGTGATAGAGCCAGTTGGCGAGAAGCTGCGAGGCAATGCGCAGCGTGGCCCGGTCTTCCATCAGGCCTACGTCATTGATGTCAGGCACCTTGGAACAGCCCACACCACTGTCGATCCAGCGCACCACGTAACCGAGGATGCCCTGGGCGTTGTTGTCCAGCTCCTGCTGGATCTCTTCCGCCGACAGAGACTTGGGGTCGTCCATAACAGGAACGGTCAGGATATCGTCCAGGTTGGCGCGGGTGCGACTTTCCAGTTCCTTCTGGATATCCGCAACGTTCACCTGGTGATAATGGGTGGCGTGCAGTGTGGCCGCCGTTGGGGATGGTACCCAGGCAGTGTTGGCACCAGCTTTCGGGTGGCCGATCTTGGCTTCGAGCATACCGGCCATCAGGTCAGGCATGGCCCACATACCCTTGCCGATCTGGGCAACGCCACGGAAACCGGTTTCCAGACCAATATCCACGTTCCACTGCTCGTATGCCTGGATCCACGCAGCCTGCTTCATCGGCCCCTTGCGGATAAACGGCCCCAGCTCCATGGAGGTATGGATTTCGTCGCCTGTGCGGTCGAGGAATCCGGTGTTGATAAACACCGCGCGTTCTTTGGCAGCATGGATACAGGACTTGAGGTTAACCGTTGTGCGGCGCTCTTCATCCATAATGCCCACTTTCAGAGTGAACGCTGGCAGACCGAGGGCATCTTCCACACGACCGAAGAACTCGTTGGTGAACGCCACTTCTTCCGGGCCGTGCATCTTCGGCTTGACGATGTAAACGGAACCCTTGGTGCTGTTCTGCAGCTTGCCGGTGCCTTTCAGGTCGTGAATCGCGATCAGGGACGTAACCAGACCATCCATCAGCCCCTCAGGCACTTCGCTGCCATCGTTCAGCAGGATAGCCGGGTTGGTCATCAGGTGGCCTACGTTGCGCACAAACATCAGGCTGCGGCCTTTCAATACCAATTCGCCACCCTCGGGGCTGGAATAGGTACGGTCTTCGTGCATCTTGCGGGTCATCTGCTGCCCGCCTTTCTCGAAGGTTTCTTCCAGGTCGCCTTTCATCAAACCGAGCCAGTTGCGATAGGCCAGCGCCTTGTCGTCTGCATCAACGGCCGCAACGGAGTCTTCACAGTCCATGATGGTGGTCAGGGCCGACTCCATCAGCACGTCTTTGACGTGAGCACCATCGTCCTTGCCAATCGGATGGCTGGCGTCGATCTGGATTTCGAAATGCATGCCGTTCTTGACCAGCAACACGCCCGTAGGCGTATCTGCTGCACCGGTATAGCCAACAAAACCGGACTCGTCTTTCAGGCCAGTGGATTCGCCATTCTGCAGCTTGACCACAAGCTTGCCACCCTCGACAAGATACTGCGCTGCATCCTTGTGACTACCTGAAGCCAGTGGTGCAGAGCTGTCCAGCAGATTGCGGGCAAACTCGATAACCTTGGCGCCACGCACCGGATTGTAACCACGGCCCTTATCGGCCCCGTCGTCCTCGGATATGGCATCGGTGCCATAGAGAGCGTCGTAAAGGCTACCCCAACGGGCGTTGGCGGCATTCAGGGCAAAACGGGCGTTCATCACCGGAACCACCAGCTGGGGACCAGCCATGGTGGCTACTTCGGGATCAACGTTGGAGGTGGAAATCTTGAAATCGCCCGGCTCGTCGACCAGGTAGCCGATGTCCTTCAGGAACGACTTGTACTCGGCCATATCGAGCTTCTGACCTTTGTGGTCACGATTCCAGGCGTCCATCTTTTCCTGGATGGCATCGCGCTTGGCGAGCAGCTCTTTGTTGCGGGGGGCCAGTTCGTGAACAATCTTGTCGAACTCGCTCCAGAATTTGTCAGGATCGACACCGGTGCCCGGAATCGCTTCATTATTAACGAAATCGAACAGGTTCTTTGCGACCTGAAGGCCGCCGACTTGTACGCGTTCTGTCATCGTTGTTTGCCTCAGTGGGTTACTGTATTCCCTGCCCTTTCAGCGGGTTTTCCCGGAAGAGCCGTTATAATTCGAGGGCAGTATTGTACGGGAATTTCCCTACAACGTCATTCCCGCGCCTACAACCCGACCTTTGGTGGAGCTTATCCCCGCCGCCAGCTGGTACCTTCACGGCTGTCGTCCAGAATGATGCCCTTGTCCACCAGCTCGTCCCGGATACGGTCTGCCTCAGCGAAGTTTTTTTGCGTCCGCGCCTCAGCCCGGGCCTGGATCAGGGCCTCGATATCCTCTGCACTGAGCTCACTGCCGGTATCGGCCTGGAAGAAAGCTTCAGGGTCCTGTTGCAGCAACCCGAGGATACCGCCGAGCCTTACCAGCACAGCAGCCTGTTCGTTGGCCTCGGCATCGCGACCTTCCCGGCGGTGCTGATTGATCTCATTGGCTACGGCATGCAGCACGGCGATGGCACCTGCGGTATTGAAGTCGTCATCCATGGCCTCGGCGAAGCGCCTGTCATGCTCGGTTTCCGGCACATCCTTGGCGGGCACCAGCCCCCGCAACGCATGATACAGCCTGGTAAGGGTGCGGCCCGCTTCCGCCAGATTCTCTTCCGAGTAATCCACCTGACTGCGGTAATGGCTGGAAACCAGGAAGTAACGCACCACTTCCGGCGCATACTTTTCAAAGATCTCGCGAATGGTAAAGAAATTGCCCAGGGACTTGGACATCTTTTCCTTGTTTACCCGAATGGCACCCGCGTGCATCCAGGTATTAACAAAGGTATGGCCGTTGGCGCACTCGGACTGGGCGATTTCGTTCTCATGATGCGGAAACAGCAGGTCCGGCCCACCACCGTGAATATCGAAGGTCTCCCCCAGGCAGCGGTTGGACATGGCAGAACATTCGATGTGCCAGCCCGGGCGACCATCGCCCCAGGGCGAAGGCCAGCTTACCTCACCTGGTTTTGCCGCCTTCCAAAGCACAAAGTCCGCCGGGCTGCGCTTGGCCTCCTGAACATCCACGCGGGCACCAGCCACCAGATCCTCAAGCTTTTTCTTGCTGAGCTTGCCGTAATCCGGGTACGACTCCACCGAAAAGTACACGTCTCCGTTATCAGCGGCATAAGCATGACCGCTGCTGACCAGCTTGTGGATCATGGCAACGATTTCGTTAATGTACTCGGTAGCACAGGGCTCTTCTGTCGGCGACAGAACACCCAGTTTGGCCTCATCCTCGTGCATGGCCTTGATCATGCGCTTGGTAAGATCGCTGTAGACTTCTCCATTTTCATTCGCACGCCGCAGGATCTTGTCGTCAATATCTGTGATATTACGAACGTAGTGAACGTCGTACCCACGATGGCGCAGATAACGGGTAATTACATCGAAAGCAACCAGCACCCTTGCATGCCCAAGATGACAGTAGTCGTAAACCGTCATGCCACAGACATACATGCGAACCTTCCCGGGCTCTATAGGTTTGAACTCTTCCTTCTGCTGACTCAGGGTGTTGTAGATTCTAATCACGCTACGCTCTTTGTTTGCCTGATGTATCGGGTTTTGGTGCAGGTCGCCGCCAGGCCGGGGGCATCTATCCGGGACACGCCGTGAATACGTCCCTGTAGGCTCGTAAAAAACATCCCTGTTTTTTACGGTCCCGGCAGGCCCTGCCCGCCTGGTCCGTCGAATTTCGGTGATACATTCATTTGAACTTTTAACGAGCGTAGCGTGATTAAAATCTACAACACCCTTAGCCAGAAGAAGGAAGAATTTCAGCCGATTGAGCCAGGGAAGGTTCGCATGTACGTGTGCGGTATGACGGTTTACGACTACTGTCATCTTGGGCATGCAAGGGTGCTGGTTGCTTTCGATGTAATTACCCGTTATCTGCGCCATCGTGGGTACGACGTTCACT
>JAWWAM010000142.1:0-6880 GCA_033721715.1 Marinobacter sp. | reverse complement strand
CTGGTACATGGTGTTGCGGGGACCGAAATCCGGCTGGCCAGTGGAAGGTGCCAGGTAGCTTTCGACGTATTCGACGCTGTCATGGAAATCCCGCAGGGCGATGCCCACGGGCCAGCCGTCGCAATGGATCAGTACGGTATTCTGGGCATGTGCCTCGACGCTGATGCCATGTGCCACAAGCAGGTGCCAGACTGGCAAGATAACCACTTCCAGCAACCTGGTCAGCCAGACCTGGGGCTCGTAGCGCTCAAACCAGGGCGATATCAGCGGGCTGCCGTCGCCTTCAACAGCTGTCAGCGCGTTGAGCGGCAACGCCTGCTCGCCATGGCGCAGGTGCCCGTTAATACTCTCCCGCCACAGGCATCCAAGGTGGCCGGCGAGGCTCTGGCGGCCGGAAAACAGAGTGCTGGCGTATTCAGCCATCAACTCGAGCCGGTAAGTCCCGGCGAACCGACCGTCGCTGGTGACCGTATCCGCAAGCCATCGGGATATCGCCGGCGCAGAGGGCACGGAGTGGGGCTCCAGAGTACGTATGGACGAGGTGTTGCCCACCGTCAGCGGCAGTTTCAGTGTGGCCTTGCCGGGGCGAGATACATTGAACAGCGAGCGCAGTGACTGGCCGGGACGATAGCGGTCGCCAAGCGGCCCCAGGTCGCGGACCTGGCCATTAGCCAGGGCGAGCTCGAGTTCGGGTTTACGCAAATGTTGCCATTGCCAGGGATGGACAGGCATGGCGGTAAACCGGCTCCAGTCGGCGCCGGTCCGGTTGAATGCGGCTCGCAACAGGAAGGCCTGTTCATGCCCCAGTTCGTCAAACCAGAATGCCTGCTCTTCCACCGGAATAGAGAGGTCTGCGCAATTTCGCTCAATGGCCAGCCAGTGCAGGCGGAACCGGTTCCCGCATTCCGGACCGTAGTGTTGATGGTCCGACAGGCTGAAGCCGGTGCGTGCCTTAAAACAGGGATGGTACGGGTGGCCCTCATCGAGGGCGGCGTCCAGGGTTTCAAATTCCATGCCGCGGCGTTCGCGGCTACTGGGGAGATGGTCGCGGTTCCAGCAGCAGAAACGAACGGTTTGTTGCAGCTCACTGAGCAATGCGGCTCTCACCTCCGGGGCGGCTGGGAGCTGGGCTGCCAACTGGCTGAACGTGGGTGTCTGGCGACGGTTGCCATCGTCGGCAATCAGGGTGTTGGTATCGAGCCTTATGCGGCCAAATCCCCGCACTTTCCCCCGGCACTGGCAGTGGAGTCTGCCGATGCGAAAGAACAGGGTTTGCCACTTGCCCGATTGCGTTTTATTGCTCCGCCAGGGGACCAGGCGCTCGAACAACAGGGCTTCAAGAAGCTGCCGGGTGACCCGGTCCGCCGGTTGTTCAGGGTGCGGCCTGGCCAACGGCAAGGTCTTATGCAACCGCATGGTGCCCAACCTTTTCGGGTCTTGCCCGGCACTCGGTCAGGGGATTGCTGATACTGGTATAAACCGCCATCTCCAGATCTGCGTTGAGTTCGTCCACATCATGAACCCGGGTCAGCAGGTTGCCCTTGTAGGGCAGGCGTCTGTCTCTCAGTACCATCTGGATCAGTGGCACAGCCGGCCCTTGCATAGAGGGCAATAACAGGCCCAATCTGTACCTGAGCTGGTCGAGCAGGGTCTGCTCCGCAACCAGCTCGTCCTGTCCGAAACGGGCAATCATGGAAAACAACTGGTTGACGATCAGGTAGTAGCAGAAACGGTCCCGGATCATGGCATCCCGGTAAAAGAGCTCCGGTGTGGAGGAGACCCCGGGTTCCAGATCCGTCAGGTATTCCCGCTTGCTCTCGGACAGGTAGTAGCCCTGGTTGTCGCGATAGAAGTACCGGCGCGGGTACCCGGCAGACAGGTCCAGAAGGCTGTTCTGCTGATGGGCTTCAAGGGCGATGCCATGATCGTCATAGAGTCTGAGGGCGGGTTCTATGGCGCAGGCCAGGTACTGCCGGAACCAGTCCCTGCTGACGGCTGCCAGGCTGCGCCCCTCGTTCAGGGCGAGCCCTTCAATGACAGCGCGCAGCCTGGAAGGCTGTCCGCAGACCGGATCCTGGGTAATGGCCGCAATCGAGAATATGCCGCTGTCCCGCCCCCGGTAGAAAGGATTGTCCCGTATTATGACTTCGAAGCCGCTTTCTTCCTTGCCCGGCAGTTTTACGGTCAGCCACGCCGGGTCATTGATAATGCAGAACTGCGGATAGCTGTCGTTGAATCCGGTTTTCTCCGTCAGGCCGGCCATAACCGTGCCGGCCCGCAATTCCCGGTACTTGTTGATGCGAAGTGAATTGGTAATCTTCACTGGTATCGAAAACTTGAACATCCAGTCGCACTGCTCGCTGTAGACCGTGCGCACCGACGAGGTGGCGGTGAAAGCGGGACCAAGGGCGCCAAGTGGCTGAATCAGGCCCTGTGCAATCGCGGACCTGACCGAAGGCTGTGTCATAAGCCACTGGGCCTGTAAGGGGTGAGCCGGTATCAGCACCCGCTCCGGCGCCTGATAAACGGGGCCCCGGCATTGTGAGAGCGTCGCGGCGACTATGTCCTCGGCACTGAGGGCGGCACCGGATCCCTGCTCAACCAGCGAGCGGTGTACCGAGAAATAATCCAGCCGGAAGCTGCCGGCCAGCTCCGGTGCGTAAGCACTGTGTTGCCACTGGGGGAAGCCCTGTCGGCTCTTCGGGGTGGGGTGGCCGCTGTGCCCGAAGATCAGCGACTGCTCGGTATCGATAAACCGGTCGGATCCCAACCGGGCGTCGCCGCGACGAGCGGCTACGTAATGCGTCGTCACCTGGTAGCTCTCGGCCAACCGGCAGAGCAGTTCAAGCTCCCTGGATTTGCGCAGCTCCGGAACCATGCCGCCGGTCAGGCCATACAGTTCCCTGATCAACATGTAGACTGCCTGTATGGGTTCCAAATCTGACCAGCTGTGCCGCCCGGCATGCCAGATCCGTACTTTTCCGAAGCGATGGCGCCCGGCCTGTGAGCGGTAAGGTATATCAATGACAAGGCGGGCCCGCTGCAGGTCGAGACGGAGCATACACACCTCGGGGCCCTGGTAACCGCCAGACGGATCGGTACTCCAGTTATCGAGGGCTATCCACTGCCCGGGGTCCACCTCGCGGAGGTAGCAGTAGAGGAAGGCATGAAAAGTTGCCTGCTCAGCTATGGCGCGTGCTGACGGTCCCATAGGTTCTTCCTGTCTGGTTATTTACAGACAAGCTAAATGAGAATGAGGTGCATTCACATAAAATTTACAAATTTTACATTTGGCGGGAGTCGCCTGGTAGCTCAGCTGGCGGGGATCAGGCGGTTTGGCCGGTAGCGGATAAAAAGTGTCATCGCCAGCGCAAACGTCAGCCATTCCGCCATGGGCAGGGCCAGTAGCATCGGCAGGTCAGGGGCAAACCGGGCCAGCAGAACCAGCAGCGCTGCAGGGAGGATCAGGCTGCGGGAGAGCGCAACGGCTGCGGAGGGGAGGGGTTGGTGCATAGCCGTGAGATAGACTGACAGCAAAACGTTGAGGCCATTGATCAGAAACAGCGGCCAGAGCACCGACAGGAATTCGATGGCCAGCGCGCGCTGTGCTTCAGCGGAATCGTCCAGAAACAGGTCGATAAGGTTCGCCCCGCTCAGCCACAGGGCCACCAACAAGGTAATGCTGAGCCCGATAATCACCGTGCTGCCACATATCATGAACTCCTTTACCCGGCGGGCGTTGCCGGCGCCCAGGTTGTGGCTGATGAGCACATGCATGGCATCGGAAATACCGTAGAACATCATCAGGCTCAGGAAAATCAGGTAATTGATGACAGTGAACGCGGCCACACCGGCAACCCCGTGGCTGGCCATCATCAGCCAGTTGATCAGCAGTAGCACCAGGCCTACGGACACCTCGTTGATCCATTCCGACACACCGTTGGCGGCGGCCTGTCGCACTTCCCCCCAGTTGGATTGACGAATGCCGAACTGCAGCCGTCGCGTGGGCGTTCGCCAGTAGCGAAACAACACCAGTAACTGAAACACCTGGGCAATGCCGGTAGCGAAGGCGGCACCGGAGAGGCCGTAATCCAGCACGCCTACCAGAAGGGCATCGAGAGCAATATTGGCAAAGGCCCCGGTCATGAGGGCTGACGTGGCAAGTCCCGGCTGCCCATCCACGCGCACAAAGTAATACAGCACCAGGGAAGCGAGCTGAATGACCATTACCCAGATAATCACCAGGAAATACTCTGACATGAGCGGAAACAGCTCTGGTGATGCACCGAGCGCCCGGTAAACCGTCTCATGGAACACAAGGCATAGCAGTGTCGCGGCCAGGCTGATCGCCAGGGTCGCCACAAGGCATTTGCTGAAAATGGCGGAGGCAGCCCCGGTGTTGCCCTCTCCGAGGTAGCGACCGGCACGAACGGTGCCACCGATAGCCAGCATCAATGCCAGCCCGAACAGCAGGGTAAAGTAGGGAATCAGCAGGTTAAGGGCGGCAAGGGCGTCTGCCCCTGCGAACTGTCCGATGAAGATACCATCAACAATATTGGCGGTGGTCAGCGCCAGTAAACCCGCCACCGAGGGCAGCGCGTAACGGAAGAAGACCGGCCAGCGTGGGCCGGTGAGGATCGGGTCTGTGGAGGTGTCGTCGTCCATGAGAGCGTGCTACTCAGTAGAACAGGTCTCGCAGTTTATCGCCGGGGTCCGGCGCGCGCATGAAAGACTCGCCCACCAGAAAACCGTAAATACCGCGCTCGGTCATGGCGGTGACATCGTCGCGGGTCATAATGCCGCTCTCGGTGATGGTCAGGCGGTCGGCAGAGATCCGTTCGTGGAGGTCAAATGTGGTGTCCAGCGATACGTCAAAGGTGTGCAGGTTACGGTTATTGATGCCAACCAGCGGCGTGGACAGGGTCAGGGCATCGCCCATCTCCTCACCGTCGTGAACCTCCACCAGCACATCCAGCCCGATTTCGTGGGCGATGCCTTCCAGTTCCTGCATCTGGTCTCTGGTCAGGCAGGCGGCGATCAGCAGTATGCAATCCGCACCAATAGCCCGGCTCTCGTAGACCTGATATGGCGCCACCATGAAGTCCTTGCGGATGACCGGAAGGCTGCAGGCGGCACGGGCAGCTTTCAAGTAGTCTTCGTGGCCCTGGAAGAAGTCTTTGTCAGTGAGCACTGAGAGGCAAGCCGCGCCGCCTTTTTCGTAGCTTTCCGCTATGGCTTCGGGCACAAACGGATCGCGGAGAATGCCTTTGCTGGGAGAGGCCTTTTTGATTTCGGCAATCACCGCGGGCGTTCTTGCGTTAATTCGTGTCCGCAGGGCGTCAGCAAAGCCCCGTGCTGGCGGTTGGTCGCCAGCCATAGCTTTCAGGTCGCCAATCGAAACCGTGCGTTTGCGCTCATCAATTTCCTCCCATTTCCGGTCGACGATTTTCCGCAGAATGGTGGGAGTTTTGTCTAAATGTCTGCTCATTTTCTCTGACTCTGGTGCCAGAGCGCTCGGGGCATCACCTGCCAAAACACGCCCGTGAATACGTCCCTGTAGGGCTCGGTCGCGCCATCCCTGGCGCTCCACGGCTTTGTCAGATGATGCCCCGACCGCTCATCAAGATTTGGGGTTGCCTTCCCGGCAAGTGATGCTTAGAAACACTGGGAAAAATCAGCCAGCTCAGACATCTTGCCGGCTGCGAGCCCGGATCCCATGGCGTCCAGGGCCATCTCCACGCCTTCCCGGGGCGTTCTGGCCAATCCTGCTACGTAGATGGCTGCGCCAGAATTCAGCGCAATGAGGTCGCGGGCTTTTTCGGCCATTTCATCGTGGCCACGGCCGAAGGCGGCGCGGATCAGTTTCAGTGAATCCTCGGCAGTATCCACGGTCAGTCCGACCAGGGCCTGGCTCTTGATACCCAGATCTTCCGGAGTAATTTCGTATTCGGTGACTTCACCGTTTTTCAGCTCCGCCACGTGAGTGGAGCTGGCGAGACTGATCTCGTCCAGGCCATCTTTCGAGTGTACAACCATGATATGGTCGGCGCCCAGGCGCTGCAGAACCTCTGCCATGGGACGGCATAGCTCTTTCGTGAACACGCCGATCAACTGGCGTTTGACGCTGGCCGGGTTGGTCATGGGACCGAGGATATTGAAGATGGTACGGCACCCCAGTTCCTTGCGCGGGCCAATGGCGTGTTTCATGGCGCCATGGTGGGCCGGGGCGAACATGAAGCCGACGCCGATTTCTTCCACGCAGCGTGCGACTTCTTCGGGTTTCATCTGCAGGTTGATGCCAAGATTCTCCAGCAGATCCGCGCTGCCGCTTTTGGACGACACCGCGCGGTTGCCGTGTTTGGCAACAAAACCGCCCGCCGCTGCCACCACAAATGAAGCGGCGGTGGAAACGTTGAACAGGTTGGCCCCGTCACCACCGGTACCGACAATATCCACCAACGGCTCGGCGTTGACCGTTACGCCTGTCGCCAATTCGCGCATGACTTCGGTGGCCCCGGTGATCTCGTCGATTGTTTCACTTTTCAGACGCAGGCCCATCAGAAAAGCTCCGATCTGCGCATCGGTGGCTTCGCCTTTCATGACGATGCGCATAACGTCCTTCATTTCCTCGGTGGACAGGTCCAGGTTCGAGGCAATGCGGTTGAGTGCTTCTTTCATGTCCATTCGTGGGCCCCTTGGGTTGATCTGATTTCTATGCTTCCTGCTAGCTTAGCAAGTTCCTGCTTGGTGTAGGACCTGTTGTTGGGCTAGCCCTTTGACTGAGGAGCATGGCCGATGGCTGGAGTACCTGCGTCGCAAAAAAGCCTCAAGACGTCCAGTGCGGCTCGGGCTCCCGCCGGCAGGGCGCCGCCCGGTGTGG
>JAWWAM010000141.1:0-6890 GCA_033721715.1 Marinobacter sp. | reverse complement strand
CCGCCCGCGAAGCATCGGACGAAGGCTTGGCCAGTTCCGTTTTTATACTGGCGATAACGGCCGGCGCCCTCATCATCGGTTTTCTGCTGTTCGTGATAATCCTTCGCATGATTATCCAGTCTGTGAGCGTGTTAAGGAAACAGCTGGACAACATCGCCCAGGGGGAAGGAGATCTCACCCAGCGTATTCCCGTTGAAATGGACGACGACCTCGGAAAGCTGGCCGCAAGCTTCAACCACGTACTTGAAAACCTCCAGGGCATGATCGGCTCCATCCAGAATCTGAGCAAACAGCTGGGCGAAGGTGCCAATGAATTATCCTCGACTGCCCATGACAACAGCAATGGAGTAACCCGGCAAACCGACGCCATTTCCATGGTCGCAACGGCTATCAACGAGATGCAAAGTGCCATTGAAGAGGTGGCGGGCAATGCCTCTCGTGCCGCCGACATTACCAGACACGCCCAGGAAAAAGGTCGTAATGGAGCGACCATCATCCGCAACTCATCGGTTCAGGTACAACGCCTGGCTGCCCAGATATCCAAGGCTGTGGAGGTTATACGCAAGCTTTCCCAGGACTCGGAAAACATCACATCGGTGTTGGATGTTATTCGGGAAATAGCCGACCAGACCAACCTGCTGGCGCTCAACGCTGCTATAGAGGCAGCCCGCGCCGGGGAGCAGGGCCGAGGCTTTGCAGTGGTTGCCGACGAAGTGCGCACGCTGGCCAAGCGAACCCAGCAATCCACTGAAGACATACAGACCATGATTACCGCCTTGCAGACCGGCGTTGCCGATATCGTGGCGGTGATGGAAACCGGAAGCAAGGAAGCAGTGGAAACCGAAAAACTTGCGACTGAAGCCGAGGCTGAGCTTCAGGGCATTCTTGAGTCGATGGCGGATATCAGCGATATGAATACCAGCGTCGCGTCGGCGACAGAAGAGCAGACTCAGGTGGTCGACGAGATTAACCGCAGCGTTACGGAAATCAATGACCTGGCGTTTGAAGGGTTGGACCGTTCAGGTAGCATCGACCGTATAAGCAAATCGCTGGAGGGCTATGCCAGGGAGCTGGAACAACAGACAGGCAGGTTCAAGGTATAAACAGGGAGAACTCGCCCCATCTCCGGCTTCTCCGAGAGACGGGGCGAACGAGGACGGTTACTGGCGGATGCCTTCCACTGAAATGATCATTTCGACGGTTTCAGAGACTTTGCCAAGGTCCATGGGAATGCCGAAGTCGGAAAGCTTAAATTCGGTTTCCGCCTCGAAACCCATACGGTAGCCGCCCCAGGGGTCGTCTCCGTGGCCCAGCATTTCCACGTCAAGGGTGATCTCTTTTGTCACGCCACGCAGAGTAAGGTCACCGATAATGTCGGCCTCGCCTTCCTCGTCGACTTCAACCCTTTTGCTCTTGAAGGTCGCTTCTGGGTATTCGCTGACATGGAGGAAATCCTCTGACCGCAGGTGCTTGTCGCGCTCCGCATGATTTGAGTCAACGCTGGAGGTATCGACGGTCACTTGCACCGAACTGTTTTCCGGGTTCTCTGCGTCGTAGACAAACTGGCCGTCGAAGTCATTGAACCGGCCATAAAGCCAGCTGTAACCCAGGTGGGAAATCTTGAAGGTAACAAACTGGTGTGCGCCTTTGGTGTCGAATGCATAAGTTCCGCTATGCTCCGATGCCTGGACGCCACCAGCCATCGTGAGTGAAACAGCGGATGCAAGCAGCAGTTTTTTCATGTTCATCTCCTTGTTGAAAAAGCCCGAAGGCGCAATGTAGACATTACTCAGTTCAGTTTTGATGACGATTCGTACCCAGCATACGCCGTAAGGTGTCGTCCCGGTCAATCACATGGTGTTTGATGGCAGCAAGTCCGTGCAGGCCGCCAAGTACAACAACAGCCCAGGTTACCCAGTGATGAACCAGGCCAGCTGTATCCTCCATACCCTTGATCCGGCCAGTCACCGAGGGAACTTCAAACCAGTCAAATACACTGATGGAAGACCCGTCCGCGGTGGAAATAAGGTAACCACTGATCATGGCCACAAAAATTAAAAGATATAGAAGCAAGTGGACCCCGTGTGCGGCCAACACCTCGAAGCGGCTGTGACTGGGTAGTGGGCGCGGCACCGGATTAATCAAACGCCAGACGAATCGAAGCACCATGACCATCAACAACAGAAGCCCGACGCTCCGGTGGATGTCGGGGGCTGTGCGATACCAGTCGTCATAATAAGACAGACCCACCATCCAGTAGCCAAGGCCGAAAAGGCCGAATACAGTGGTGGCAACAAGCCAGTGAATACCGATGGTGACAACGCCAAACCTGTTGGTTGTGTTGCGTACCTGCATAGTGATCTCCGTTTTCAACGCCCGACCCCTGCCCCTGGAATCTGAAAGCAGTGTAGAAACAGGCGCCCCTAAAACCAATCGAAATGTTTTGCATACATAGGTCAGAAATTCTGACCAAAGGGTTTCCAGGCCTTTAGCCCGTACTTTCCCTTATACCTTTGGTCTGATACGGGTTCTACGGATTGTAGAAAACCATGGCAAAGATAGAATTTACACATATCTTGAATACCCGGTTCGGGTCACTCATTGAACGAGAGGAAGTAACATGGAAATTGAATTCGACGAATCAGTTGTCGTTCCCAGCAATAACTGATTACAGACGGCTCCCTGCGGAGCCGTCTATACCTTCTTTCTAGGCGCCTTTTCTGTGCGCTGTTACCCGACGTTGCCTGTTTTTACATGAAATAGTGGCAATAATCTGTCGGTTTTGGCACTCTTCGGTCTGGAACCATAATCCTGCGCACCCTGGTTAAATTTCCACCAAAATCAGCAAGGTGCAGCCTGGATTGACAGATCGGAAGGACCAGCGGGTGTTTCCGGTGTTTTCGTATATCCGGACCCCGAAGGCCTATGTCGCGAACCCTCCCAGAAGAGTTGACCGCACCGGAGTTGGACGTGCTGTCGCCTATGTTAACCAGGGAGGGCGAATCATGGACGGCCGATTATCAGGGCCTCACCCTGCGAACGGCATTACAACCCATATTCAGCATTTCCCACAAACGCATTGTCGGCTATGAGGCACTGATCCGTGCGTTTGATCCCGACAACGCCGCGGTGCTGCCACTGCACCTGTTTGAATTACCGGCGTCCGATTCTGAAAACCTTCTGCTTGACCGACTCTGCCGTTACCTGCACATCCGCAATTATTCGAATTTCCAGGACCAGCTTAACTGGCTGTTTCTTAACGTGTCTCCACGAGTGGTGTCGACCGGCACCCGAGCTGACTCGTTTTTTGGGGAGTTGCTGAAGAAAACCGGGCTACCTCCTCACCGAATCGTAATGGAAATTGTTGAGCAGCCAACCGATGATGCCGAACGGCTGCGGGAGACCGTTGCTTACTACCAGCAACTGGGGTGCCTGACCGCCATTGATGATTTCGGCGCTGGCCACTCCAATTTCGAGCGCATCTGGAACCTGTCACCAGACATTGTAAAGCTCGACCGCAAGTTGCTGACCCGTGCCACCGATGATCGCAAAGCCAGGCAGATCCTTAACGGTATTGTCTCGCTGCTCCACCAGTCCGGATGCCTGGTTCTGCTGGAAGGCGTGGAAACCCACCACCAGGCCATGATCGCCATCGATGCAGGGGTCGATTTTGTGCAGGGTTTCTATTTCCGCAAGCCCAGTATCTCACTGGCGGACATACCCGGCGAAGTGACCGACCTGGACGGATTGCTGAAAGACTACAAAAGCAAGAACAGGATAACCCAGGACCCGACCCAACAGCTGACGTCCTTTTTCGAGGGATTTTTCCGTAATGCAGTAGACAGGCTCAGCCAGGGCATGATGATGAGAGAAGCCTGCAATACCCTGCTGAATCACCCGGCGGTCTCACGATGTTACCTGGTGGATGAAAGCGGCATTCAGATTGACGACACCCTGATTTCAGATGCCATGGCCAGCAACCTGGACCCGCGCTTTCGCCCCCTGGAAAGCACCACCAGTGCGGACTGGTACCGTCAGCAGTACCTGCGACAGGCTATCGCCCTGCCAGGGTACCTGCAGGTGACGGCTCCTTACCTTTGTATTACAGGTGCCTATATGTGCGTCACCCTGTCCCTGGGCTATTATCACAACGGCCAGCTGAGAGTTCTTTGCTGCGACGTCCTGGCCAACCCAACCGAAACCGCCGTCAGGAAAGGTTGATTCCGTAAACCAGGGAAATCACGCCCACGGTGACCAAACCAATAAACAGGTTCATCGGCAGACCCACCTTCACGAAATCCATGAACCGGTAACCCCCCGGGCCGAACACCATCATATTGGTCTGGTATCCAAGGGGCGTGGCGAAACTGGCAGAGGCCGCCATCATAACGGCAATGACGTAGGGCTCGGAGGCGATACCCAGGGAGGCGGTCATCGACAGCACAATGGGCAATACCAACACCGCTGCCGCGTTGTTGGTGATCACCTCAGTGAGTACCGACACGGAAAAATACACCAGCAGAACCGTCAGCAACGGATGGCCACTGCTCACGTTCAGTATCCCCTCGGCCACGAACGCCGCTGCGCCCGTCTCCTGCAAGGCCGCGCCCAGTGCAAAAGAAGCTGCGATGGTGAGCATGACCGGTACGTCCACCGCCTTTTGTGCCTGACCCACCGAACAGCAGCCACTGAGCACCATCAGCGCCGCACCCATCAGCGCGGCGTTGAGCATACTCAATACACCGAAGGCTGCGGCACCCACCAGCACCAGCAATATCCCCCAAGACAGATACGCACGATCGTGACGGGGCGTTTCGGTTTCCAGATCATTGATCAACAGGAAGTCCTTGGCGTACCGCTGACGGCTGACAAACGCCGGGCGGGCCTCAAGCAGCAACACATCCCCGGTCTTCAGGCGAATATTACCCAGGTTACCCGACACCCGCTCACCACCTCGTGCCACCGCCAGTACCACAGCACCGTATCGATCCCGGAAGCGGGCATCGCGGATGGTCAGGCCAAGCACTTCAGACTGGGGTGATAACGCGGCCTCCACCAGCCGACGCTCTGCGCGGTCTTTGCTCAGACTGGGCTCATCATCATGAACCGACGGCACAATGCCATTGATGCGCAGCAGATCGGAAATGGCCTGGGTATCCCCGGCAAACACCAGCCGGTCACCTCCCCGCAGGCGCTCCTCCGAGGGCACGGCGGTTACCACACTGCCATCCCGCTCGATCTCGACCAGATAAAGCCTTTCCAGCTCTCGCAGGCCAGCCTCACCAACGCTCTTGCCGACCAACGGGCCATCAAAGGCAACGGCCACCTCCAGGGTAAACTCCCGCATGGAGCCAAACTTCTGCTGGTCTTTTCGGTCAGGCAATGCCCGTGGCAGCACCAGAAGCATCACGGCGACACCAATCACAGCGACCGGCAACCCGACAGCCGTAATGGAAAAAATTGAAAAGCCCGCCTCCCCGGTTAACTGCTGATACTGCCCGTTTACCACCAGGTTAGTGCTGGTGCCAATCAGAGTCAGGGTGCCACCGAGAATGGCGGAGTAACTCAGGGGAATCATCAACTTCGATGGCGATATGCCGATCTTCCGCGACCAGGCATGAACCGCCGGGATCATGGTGGCAACTACGGGGGTGTTATTCAGGAAGCCGCTCAACAATGCCACAGGAAACGCAATGCGGGCCTGGGCCGAACGAACAGTGCGGGGAGAACGCAACAGGTGATTAACCACCAGATCCACGCCACCGGAGTGATGAATACCGGCCGCTACCACAAACATCGCAACAACGGTGATAAGGCCGGTATTGCTGAACCCGGCCAGGGCCTGATCGGCAGTGACAATACCACTGGCGCTCAGCACGATGAGCACGCCCAGCATGACGAGATGCGGACCAAAACGCCCGACACTCATCAACAGCAACGCCACCCCCGCGAGGCTTAAAGCAAACCAGCCCTGCCAGTCCATCTGGTGTTCCCCTGGAGAAAAGGGGGCAGGATAACGAGTTTGTTGAAGACTTAGAAAGAATAAAGGATGCTTTTTAAAGCACCAACGGGAATATAGCTGCTACGTCTACCAACCTCGGTTGGCACCTCATCACACTTCGATGTCTGCCATATTCCCATACGTCTCGAGCCATACCCGGCGATCGGAGGCGCGCTTTTTGCCTAGCAGCATATCCATGCGGGCGTCGGTGTCGTCACCATCGGCAATGGTGAGCATCACCAGCCGCCGGGTGTCCGGGGCCATGGTGGTCTCACGGAGCTGAAGCGGGTTCATCTCGCCCAGGCCCTTGAAGCGGGTGACGGATACTTTTCCGCGGCGATTTTCTGCCGCCAGGCGGTCGAGGATGCCCTGCTTTTCGTGCTCATCCAGGGCATAGAACGTCTCCTTGCCCAGATCCACCCGGTATAGGGGCGGCATGGCAACGAATACATGGCCGGCAGCAACCAGTGGACGGAAATGTTTCACGAACAGAGCACAGAGCAAAGTGGCGATGTGCAGCCCGTCGGAGTCGGCGTCGGCCAGGATGCAGATCTTGTTGTACCGCAGGCCGTCCATCTTGTCGGAACTGGGGTCTACCCCGATGGCAACCGCAATGTCGTGGACTTCCTGGGAAGCGAGGATTTCGTTGGAGTCCACTTCCCAGGTGTTGAGGATCTTGCCTCGCAGTGGCATCACGGCCTGGAATTCCCGGTCTCGGGCCTG
The DNA here is from genome assembly GCA_033721715.1 of Marinobacter sp. Taxonomy (GTDB): domain Bacteria; phylum Pseudomonadota; class Gammaproteobacteria; order Pseudomonadales; family Oleiphilaceae; genus Marinobacter. The sequence continues at coordinate 166 of JAWWAM010000141.1, read as the reverse complement.
TTTGGCAGAGCCACCCGCTGAATCACCTTCCACCAGGAAGAGCTCGGAGCGATTGCTGTCGCTGCCTGAGCAGTCCGCCAGCTTGCCGGGCAGCGCCGGGCCGGAGGTAACCCTTTTACGGGCAACCTTCTTGCTGGCACGAAGTCGGCGCTGAGCGTTGCTGATG
>JAWWAM010000140.1:0-6928 GCA_033721715.1 Marinobacter sp. | reverse complement strand
GTGCCGAGCTTGTCAGCACAGTATAGCGTCTGCGTCAGATTCTGCTTACGTTGCCCGCTGAAGCAGAAGATTGCGGATGTGGCCAATCGCCCTTGTGGGGTTCAGACCCTTGGGGCAGACACTGACGCAGTTCATGATGCCACGGCAGCGGAAAACGCTGAACGGGTCATCAAGATTGGCAAGCCGCTCGGCCTGAGCCGTGTCGCGGCTGTCCGCCAGGAAGCGATAGGCCTGTAGCAGACCTGCCGGACCAATGAACTTGTCCGGGTTCCACCAGAACGACGGGCAGGACGTAGAACAGCAGGCACAAAGGATACATTCGTACAGGCCATCCAGTTTCTCCCGGTCTTCAGGAGACTGGTAACGCTCGATGGCAGGTGCCGGGTTGTCGTTGACCAGGTAAGGCATGACCTTTTCGTACTGTTTGTAGAAAAGACTCATGTCGACCACGAGATCGCGGATGACCGGCAGGCCGGGCAGCGGGCGCAAAACCAGCTTGTTGTTCTTGAGAACCTCAGACAGCGGAGTGATACAGGCAAGACCGTTCTTGCCATTCATGTTCATCCCGTCTGACCCACAGACCCCTTCCCGACAGGAACGGCGGTAAGCCATTGAGGGGTCCTGCTCCTTGACCAGGTTCAGGACGTCAAGAACCATCAGGTCCTTGCCTTCCGGGATATCCAGCTCAACGTCCTGCATATAGGGCGCGTTGTCTGTTTCCGGGTTATAGCGGTACAGGCTTACTAACATTGCTCAATCCCCCTTAGTAAGTCCGGATCTTCGGCTGGAAAGTATCAACCGTTTTCGGAGCGAAGTTCACGTCTCGCTTGCCAACACGCTTGTCCAGCGGGAAGTAAAGCGAATGCTTCAGCCAGTTTTCGTCATCACGCTCGGTGAAGTCATTACGGGCATGGGCACCACGGCTCTCTTTACGCTCGAAGGCTGAAACAGCCGTCGCCAGGGCAACTTCGTAGAGGTTGTCCAGCTCAAGAGCTTCAATGCGCGCGGTGTTGAAGGCGCTACTGGTGTCCGCCAGCTTGGTGCTGCGAACACGCTCACCGATAGCTTCCAGCTTCTTGAGACCTTCTTCCATGCTGCTACCGTCACGGAATACACCGAAATACAGCTGCATGCAGTTCTGCAGGTCCTTGCGAACCTCGGCAACGCTCTCACCTTCAGAAGCACTGTTCAGACGGTCAAGGCGGGCCATGGCGTTCTTGATGTCCTGCTCGCTGGCACCATCGACCTCGAAACCGCCACGAAGCTGCTCTTCGATGTGCAGGCCGGCTGCGCGACCGAATACAACCAGGTCCAGCAGCGAGTTGCCACCAAGACGGTTCGCACCGTGCACAGACACACAGGCTGCCTCACCACAGGCGAACAACCCGGGAATCGGCTTGTCATTGCCATTTTCGTCCTGGGTCAGAGCCTGACCACCGACGTTGGTGGGAATGCCGCCCATCATGTAATGACAGGTGGGCACTACAGGCACCGGCTCTTTTACCGGGTCAACATGCGCGAAGGTACGGGACAGCTCACAGATACCCGGCAGACGCAGGTTGAGCGTCTCTTCACCCAGGTGGTCCAGCTTCAGCAGCACGTGATCCTTGTCCGGGCCACAGCCGCGACCTTCCAGAATCTCGATAACCATGGAGCGCGCAACCACGTCCCGGCCCGCCAGATCTTTCGCATTCGGAGCGTAACGCTCCATGAAGCGCTCGCCCTCGGAATTGATCAGGTAACCGCCCTCACCCCGGCAACCTTCGGTCACCAAAGTGCCCGCACCGTGAATACCGGTGGGGTGGAACTGCCACATTTCCATATCCTGCATCGGGAAGCCGGCACGAAGCGCCATGCCAATGCCATCGCCGGTGTTGATCAGGGCGTTTGTGGTTGAAGCATAAATACGTCCAGCGCCACCAGTGGCCAGAACCGTCGCCTTGGACTTGATGTAAGCCACTTCACCGGTTTCAATCTCGATGGCAACAACACCAACCACTTCGTTCTTGCTGTTCTTGACCAGATCCACGGCGTACCACTCATTCAGAAAGGTGGTGCCGCCTTTGAGGTTGGCCTGGTAAAGAGTGTGCAGCAGCGCGTGACCGGTACGGTCAGCAGCAGCGCAGGTACGGGCCGCCTGGGCAGGATTGTCCGGCCCCTTGGACTGACCACCGAAAGGACGCTGGTAGATGCGGCCCTGTTCAGTGCGGGAGAACGGCAGGCCCATATGCTCAAGCTCGAAAACAGCCTGAGGGCCGACGGAACACATGTATTCGATCGCGTCCTGGTCACCGATATAGTCGGAGCCCTTGACGGTATCGTACATGTGCCAGCGCCAGTCGTCGTTGGGATCGGCACTGGCGATCGCGCAGGTTATACCGCCTTGGGCAGAGACTGTATGGGAACGTGTCGGGAAAACCTTGGTGATACACGCAGTATTGACGCCGGACTCGGTCAGCTGAAGGGCGGCCCGCATACCGGCACCGCCACCACCGATAACAATCGCGTCGTAAGACATGGTCTTGATATTAGCCATTAATTAAAGCCCCCAAAGAATCTGAATGCCCCAGACTACATACACGAACATGGTCAAACCACACAGCGCCTGAACCAGGAACCGGGGCAGAGTCGCCTTGATGTAATCCGTTGTTACTGTCCAGAGCCCCACCCAGGCATGCGCTCCGATTGACAGGAGGGCCAGCAGGGTAAAGATGCGGAACCAGGTCTGATCGAAAAGAGCGGACCAGGAATCGTAATTGACGTCACTCGTCAACACGAAACCGAACAGAAAAATTGTATACAGAGCAAGTACGTAGGCGGTAACGCGCTGGATCATCCAGTCGAATACGCCGCTGCGGCCGAGGTTCGTAACACTGTTTACGCTGTTCACCATACCCAGACTCCTGCAAGAAGGATGAGAATAACGGAAATCACGACTGTGGCTTTCGCCGCGAGCCGGCCACTTTCCAGCTCTTCGCCGATGCCCATATCCATCAGCAGGTGCTTGATACCCGCAACCAGGTGGTACAACAAGGCAGACAGAATGCCCCAGGTAATCAGCTTCGCCAGGAAGCTGTCCAGCAACCCACTTACACGACTGAAGCCTTCTTCCCCTGAAAGGGAAAGCTGAAGCCCATAAAGCATGAAAGCAACACCCACAAAAATGATGATGCCACTGATGCGATGCAGTATGGACGTGATGGCTGGCAGCGGAAAATGGAACTTGCCGAGATCGAGATTTACTGGTCGTTTGCTATTCACAGCGCTCTCACACTCTCTCTTGGACCCGCGAACCGGTATATCCGGGTGCGGATGGTTGGTATGTAAGGATCATCGTGCTGAACGAATCCGGTACACGATTGGCTAAGGAGGGAGAAAAACCGGCAAGCGTTCTTTTGATATCCGACGCTGCGGCCTGGTGTATCCCCGATTCCGGGATACGGATTATAAGGAGTACCCCTATCAATTACAAACGCGCAACCTTGCCGAACCCCGTTAAATCAGGGCCTGGCACTCGCTATATAGATGATTGACAAATTCAATTCGGCAGCTTTGAAGGCCGTATTCCGGGTTTCCCTGATTTACAGTGAATGTCAAATAATGGGTTTTATTGCCTCCTCCATTGACAAAAAAAGCCAACGCCCTATATTTTGCCGCCAGTTTTGCGATAATACGCGCCTTCTAGCGCATCCAAATGCTGATAAATAGGAGAGCACCATGACCGACAGGAAAGCCACGCTTTCGGTGGGTGACAAGTCCATTGAGCTACCGGTTTACTCAGGCACCGTCGGCCCTGACGTCATTGACGTGAGAAGCCTGGTCCAGGAAGGCGTCTTCACTTACGACCCCGGATTTGTGTCCACTGCGGCCTGTGAATCACAGATTACTTACATTGATGGCGCCAACGGTGTTCTCCTGCACCGGGGCTACCCGATTGAGGAACTGGCAGAAAATTCAGACTACCTTGAAGTCTGCTACCTGCTGCTCAATGGCGAACTACCTACCGCCGAAGAGAACAGGAAGTTCCACGAAACCATCAAAAGCCACACCATGCTGCATGACCAGATGCGCAACTTCTTCCAGGGCTTCCGCCGGGATGCGCACCCAATGGCCATCATGTGTGGCGTGGTCGGGGCGTTGTCCGCGTTCTATCACGATCAGATGGACGTCACCGACCAACATCAGCGCGAAATAACCGCGCATCGCCTGATTGCCAAAATGCCGACCATTGCGGCCTGGTGTTACAAGTACAGCATTGGCCAGCCGTTCATGTATCCCCGCAATGACCTTTCCTACTCCGAGAACTTCCTGCAGATGATGTTTGGCGTTCCTTGCGAGGAGTACAAGCCGAACCCGATCCTGGCGAAAGCCATGGACAAGATTTTCATCCTGCACGCCGATCACGAGCAGAATGCCTCTACATCTACGGTACGTCTTGCCGGCTCCACCGGAGCCAACCCGTACGCGTGCATTGCCTCGGGTATTGCTGCTCTCTGGGGCCCGGCTCACGGTGGCGCCAACGAAGCGGTTCTGGACATGCTGGCGGAAATTGGCGACGAGGCCAACATCGAGACGTTCATTGCCAAGGCCAAGGACAAAGACGACCCATTCCGCCTGATGGGCTTTGGGCACCGGGTTTACAAGAATTTCGACCCGCGCGCCAAAGTCATGGCGGAAACGGCTCACGAAGTGCTGACCGAACTGGGCCTGGAGAACGACCCACTGCTGAGGATTGCCCAGCGACTGGAAAAAATCGCACTGGAAGACGAATATTTCGTCGAGCGCAAGCTCTATCCGAACGTGGACTTCTATTCCGGCCTGATTCTCAAGGCGATCGGTATCCCGACTTCCATGTTTACGGTGATTTTTGCCCTCTCCCGCACTATCGGCTGGTTCTCCCATTGGAACGAAATGGTCAGCGGCGACTATCGCATTGGCCGTCCACGCCAGCTGTACACAGGCGAAGAAGCCCGGAAATACCCGAAAAAGTAAGCAAAACCGGGTTTTCAGACCTGCTATCAGAAAAGGCCGCTGCACAGCGGCCTTTTTTGTATCTGCTCATTCTGCAATGATTGAGACTGCTTCCCCAACAATAACCAAGTTCCGGAGACAGAGCTTATGAGCGTAACTGCAGCATTTATCGGCCTTGGCATTATGGGCTACCCCATGGCCGGCCACCTGGCAAACGCAGGCATCGAGGTGCGGGTATGGAACCGTAGCCCCGAAAAAGCCAAGACCTGGGCCGGACAATATCCCGGCGAAGCCTGCGACTCCATCGCAAGCACCGTGGCAGAAGCCGATTTCGTTTTTACCTGCGTTGGTGCCGACCACGACCTTGTTGAAGTTTATGAAGGGCCTAATGGCATCATTGCGAACGCCCTCCCTGGTGCCGTACTGGTGGATCACACAACAGCATCTGCGGGAATAGCCGAGCAATTGGCTCAGTTGGCCAGGGCGCGCAATCTTGAATTCATTGACGCTCCGGTCTCCGGCGGTCAGCAAGGTGCTGAAAACGGCCAACTGACAATCATGTGTGGCGGCGAAACGGACCCATTTTCGCAAGCGAAGCCATTAATGGAACACTACTCCAAGGCCCTCAATCTGATGGGGCCGGTCGGAAGCGGCCAAAAAACCAAAATGGTGAACCAGATTGCTATTGCCGGCCTGGTCCAGGGTCTGTCCGAGGCACTGCATTTCGCCGAGCAGGCGGACCTCGACGTACGCAAGGTGGTGGAAGTGATCTCAAAGGGTGCGGCCCAGTCATGGCAGATGGAGAATCGCTCCGGCACCATGATAGACGGGGAGTTCGAGCATGGCTTTGCGGTGGACTGGATGCGTAAGGACCTGGCGATCTGCCTTGAAGAAGCACGGAAAAACGGCGCCAGGATTCCGGTTGCAGCGTTGGTGGACCAGTTCTACGGTGATGTTCAGCAGATGGGAGGGCGGCGCTGGGATACGTCGTCGCTGATTCAGCGACTGCGCAAGAAATCCTGAGGTTCGTTTTACAACAAAAGGCAGGATGGTATCTCGCCATCCTGCCTTTTGCTTAACGGAATCACTTCTCTTTTGGCTGCCATTTGCCGTTCACATACCATGCAGACCAGCCCGTCGCCTTGCCTTCTTTCTCCGACATGACGTACTGCTCCTTGGTCTTGCGGCTGTAACGGATCACCGTCGGGTTGCCTTCGGGATCGCGCTCGGGCGCATCCATCAGGAAATCGTACTTGGGATCAATTTCCTTGCGATGAGGCTTGATCTCCATCACCAGCGGCGGACGTGTTTCCCGGTTCTTCGGAAACTTGCTCGCAGCCAGAAACAACCCAGAGGCGCCATCACGCAGCACATAGGTGTCGTCCACCTTCTGGCACTGCAGCTCGGGCATTGGCACCGGGTCCATCTTGGGTGGCGCCGGCTCGCCGCTCTTCAGCAGCTTGCGGGTGTTCTTGCATTCAGTGTTGGTGCAACCAAAGTACTTACCGAAACGACCGGTCTTGAGCTGCATTTCCGAACCGCACTTGTCGCACTCAAGGGTCGGGCCTTCGTAACCTTTGATGCGGAAAGTGCCCTTCTCCACTTCATAGCCGGAGCAATCGGGATTGTTACCGCACACATGCAGCTTGCGGGTTTCATCCACCAGGTAGCTGTCCATGGCGGTTCCGCACTTCGGACAGCGGCGCTTCTTGCGCAGCAGGCGGGATTCGCCCTCACCTTCCACGTCCTCATCGGCGCTGACCACTTCGTCGCCGGAAACCAGGTTGATGGTGGTCTTGCAGCGCTCCTTCGGTGGCAGCGAATAACCGGAACAACCTAGGAACACACCGGTACTGGCTACCCGGATCTGCATCGGGCGGCTGCAGGTAGGGCACGGGATGTCTGTTTCTGTCGGCGTATTGGCCCGCATACCACCGTCTTCACCGCCCTCAGCGGT
>JAWWAM010000139.1:0-6997 GCA_033721715.1 Marinobacter sp. | reverse complement strand
TGGCCGGCAGGGTTGCTGGCAGTGCACGCTGGGGTGACAGCGTTTCCACCAGCGCCATCGGAGGCTGGCCGGTCAGTGTGGCAATGCGGTGCATGGCCGCCCGGATACCCGCCTGCAGCGTGGGCAGTTCAGCGCGGGTTCGTTCCAGTTGAGCACGGGCACGCACCTGATCAAACTCCGTCCCCCTCCCCGCACCTACCCGGGCTTCCACAATATCCAGGGATTGCTGTTGCAGTGCCACACTCTGCTGCGCCACCAGATACTGCTGTTGCAGACCGCGCAACTCAAAGTAGCTGCTTGCCAGTTGCCCCACCATCGCGACCTGCACGGTGCCGATATCCGCACCGGCGGCTTCCAGCTCTGCCCTTTGGGCTTCTGTCGCACGCCGCAGGCGCCCGAACAGGTCCAGCTCCCAGTTGGCGGCAAGGCCAGCCTGGAATCGCTGTACCCGTTCCGGCCCCGCACCCTGCGGTGACTGCTCAATGTCCGCCAGGTACTGCTCGGCAGCGGTAGCACTGGCAGTCACGCTGGGCCACTGATCCCTTTCGGCTCCGTAGAGCAGCGCAGCGGCACGCTCGTAGCGGGCTACCGCGCCTTCCAGGGTGTGGTTAGCCGCCAGGGTCTGGTCAATCAACTGCTCCAGCAAGGGGTCGTCAAACCCCTGCCAGAAACGTTGCTGGTCACTGACGCCAGCGACCATCGTTCGCCCCTCCGAGAAGGCCTCCGGTTCCGGTGTGGCCGGCGCCTGGTAATCCGGCCCCACGGCACAACCGGTCAACAGCACCAATACTCCGGTCATTGTGATTACTTTATGCATGGCTACCTCCCGGAACTGCATCGTCGTTGGGCTCGTCTTCGCAGATCAGTGTGGATGTGTGATGGCTCTTCAGAGGATGGCTGCCAGACAGCTTGCGCAGGGCCACATAAAACACCGGCGTGAGGAACAGGCCAAACAGGGTTACCCCGACCATGCCGGCAAACACGGCGGTGCCCAGGGCCTGGCGAACCTCGGCACCAGCGCCGGTAGCCAGAACCAGCGGTACCACGGCCGCGGTAAAGGTAATGGAGGTCATAATGATAGGCCGCAGCCGCAACCGGCAGGCCTCCAGTGCGGCCTCCACAACGCCCCGGCCCTGTAACTCCAGCTCACGGGCGAATTCCACGATCAGGATGGCGTTCTTACAGGCCAGACCAATCAACACCACCAGGCCCACCTGGACGAAAATGTTGTTGTCCCCGTCCCCAAACCACACGCCGATCAGTGCCGAGAGCATACACATGGGCACGATGAGGATCACCGCCAGGGGCAAGGTCCAGCTCTCATACAGCGCCGCCAGCACCAGGAACACCAGCAGGATGGAAAGCGGGAATACCACCAGCGCCGCATCGCCCTGGGTCGCCTGCTGAAAGCTCAGGTCGGTCCACTCAAAGTCCATGCCGGCAGGAAGGGTCTCGTCCGCCAGCGCCGTCAGTGCATCCATGGCCTGAGCCGAAGACAGCATCCGTGGGTCCGCTTCGCCGGCAATGTCGGCGGCAGGGTAGCCGTTGTAACGCAATACCGGATCAGGGCCGAAGCTCTGGCGGATATCCACCATCGAGCCAATGGGTACCATCTCGCCCTGGTTATTGCGGGTGCGCAGGCGGGCAATATCCTCCAAACTATCGCGGTAGGGGGCGTCGGCCTGGGCAATCACCTGCCAGGTACGGCCAAAGCGGTTGAAGTCATTCACGTACGTGGACCCGAGATAGGTCTGCAGGGTGTCGAACAACTCCGTCAGCGGCACTCCCTGGGCCTTGGCCTTGAGACGGTCCACCTCCGCATCCAGTTGCGGGACGTTGGCCTGGTAGCTGCTGATGGGGTAACCCATGCCGGGTGTCTGGCTGATCGCGCCCTGGAACTGGTTCACCGCATTCTGCAGGGCACCGTAGCCCAGGTTGCCCCGGTCCTCTATGAACAACTGGTAGCCGGAGCCGTTACCCAACCCAAGAATCGGTGGCGGCATGAAGGAAAAGGCAAAACCTTCTTTCAGCCCGGCGATTTGCTGGCTGATGCGGGCGTTGATCTCTGCCGCACTCAGGCTGCGCTCGTCAAACGGCTTGAGCGGAAAGAACACCACACCGGTGTTGGAGGTATTGGTGAACTGCAGTGCATTCAGACCGGGAAAGGCCACGGCGTTGGCCACCCCTTCGGTATCCATGGCAATATCGGTTACCTGCTGCAGCAACTGGTCCGTGCGCTCCAGCGAAGCCCCTTCCGGTAGTTTTACACCGGCTATCAGGTACAGTTTGTCCTGAGTCGGGATAAAGCCCGGCGGTACCACCTTGAACATCAACCCTGTGCCTGCGAGCAACAAGGCATACACCACGAACACTGCACCGCGCCGGCGCAGGGAACGGGACACGCCGCGCTGGTACTTCTCCGCGCTGGCGTTGAAGAAACGGTTAAATGGACGGAAGACCCAGCCGAACAGGGCATCAATGACCCGTTGCACCCGATCCTTGGGTGCCGTGTGGGGTTTGAGCAGCATCGCGGCCAGCGCTGGCGACAGGGTCAGCGAGTTGATGGTGGAGATTACCGTGGAAATAGCGATGGTCACCGCGAACTGCCGGTAGAACTGGCCCGTCACGCCGGACAGGAAGGCCATGGGGATAAACACTGCGCACAGCACCAGGCCAATGGCGATGATAGGGCCAGACACCTCCTTCATGGCCTGATGGGCCGCTGCCAAAGGGGTCCGTCCTTCCTCGATGTTACGCTCCACATTTTCCACCACTACAATGGCGTCATCCACCACGATACCGATGGCCAGCACCAGCCCGAACAGGGTCAGGGTGTTGATGGAATAACCCAGCAGGTAAAGCGCACCGAAAGTCCCTATGACCGACACCGGTACCGCAAGCAGCGGAATAATGGATGCGCGCCAGGTCTGCAGGAACAGTGTCACCACCAGTACCACCAGCAACACCGCTTCCAGCAGCGTGGCCACCACCGCCTTGATGGAGTCGCTGACAAAAATGGTCGTGTCGTACACCGCTTCATACTCCACGCCCTCCGGGAAGCGAGTGGCCAGTTCATCCATGGTGTCAATCACTTCCTCACGGATTTGCAGGGCGTTGGCTTCCGGTGCCTGGAAGACACCGATGGCCACGGCATCCTTGCCGTCCAGTTGAGAGCGCAGGGTGTAGTCGCCAGCCCCCATTTCCAGCCGGGCCACATCTTCCAGCCGCAGGATTTCGCCGTTGTCGCCGCGTTTGAGTACGATGTCACCAAACTCCTCCACGGTTTCCAGCCGTCCCCTGGCATTGATGAGGGTGAGGAAGTCGCTGTCCGGCACCGGCTCGGCGCCGATCTGGCCGGCGGACACCTGCACGTTCTGTTCACGCATGGCACGCACCACATCGCTGGCGGTCAGACCACGGGCAGCAATCCGCTCCGGATCCAGCCAGGCGCGCATGGCGTAGTCACCACCACCGAATATCTGCGCATCCCCTACCCCCTGGATACGCGCGAGGCGGTCCCGCACGTGCAAACGGGCATAGTTTCGTAAATAAAGAGTGTCGTAGGTGCCGTTCGGGGAGGTCAGATGGACCACCATCAGGAAGGTTGGCGACTGCTTCTGGGTGGTCACCCCCTGGCGCCGCACCTCCTCCGGCAGCCGGGCGAGTGCCTGGCTGACCCGGTTCTGTACCCGCACAGTGGCGTCCTCCGCATCTGTACCGGGGCGGAAGGTGACGGTCATCTGGAGGACGCCATCCGAGCCCGCTACGGACTTGAAATACATCATGTCCTCGACACCACTGATGGCTTCTTCCAGGGGCGTCGCCACGGTTTCAGCGATTTCCTTGGGGTTGGCACCTGGGTAAACGGTGCGCACCACCACAGACGGCGGCACCACTTCCGGGTACTCGCTGACGGGCAAGTTGGGGATGGAAATCAGCCCGATGGCGAAAATGATAATAGAAAGTACCGCCGCGAATATCGGCCGGTCCACAAAGAAGCGGGAGATATTCATTGCGCCATCTCCCGCGCTACCGCAACCGCGTCAGCATCCTGATCAGACTCTCGCATAGCGACCAGTTGCGGGCTCACCTCCATGCCGGGGCCGTACACTTTCTGCACGCCATTGATTATCACCAGGTCACCGCTCTGCAGGCCGTCGCGGATCACCAGCAGGTCATCCACCTGACGGCCCGTGGTCACCTGCCGTGTGCTGGCCAGGTTGTTTTCGTCCACCACGTAGACGTAACGACGGTCCTGGTCGGTCAACACCGCCTTGCGGTTGACCAGCAGTGCGCTGTCCAGTTTGGCCACAGGCATTTCCACCCGGGCAAACTGGCCTGGCCTGATCAGACCTTCCGAGTTACTGACCACGGCGCGATACTGCAGCGTGCCGGTTCCCGGGTTCAGGTGGTTGTCCACGAAGTCGAGTTCGCCCTGGTACTGGCGACCGTCCTCATCCCCCAGCGCGATACGCACACTTCGTGGCTGGCCAGTGACGGGCAACTGCTGGCTACGGGATGCGGATTTCTCATCGGCCTCAAAATAGACGTGGAGCGGGTCCACAGACACCACGGTTGTCAGCAGGCTCTGGTCCGCATTAGCGAGGTTGCCGCGTGTTACCAGCGCACGGCCGGCACGGCCGCTGACCGGTGCGGTTATGCGGGTGTACTGCAGATCCAGCTCGGCGGCATCCAGCGCCGCCTGGGCGGCCTGCACCCGGGCACGGGCGCTCAATAACGCGGCATTGCGTTGGTCGAACTCTTCTTGGGAAATAGCACGGCTTTCCAGTAGTGTCTTGGCCCGGCCAGCTTCACTCCGGGCCAGTTCCAGCTGGCTATTGGCCAGTGCCAGTTCCGCACGGGCCGCCTGCTCCCGCGCCTTGTAAGGCCGGGGGTCTATCTGGAACAGCAGGTCACCGGCCTGTACCAGCTCACCTTCTTCGAACGCCACCTCGTCGATGTAGCCACTCACCCGGGGGCGCAAATCCACCGTTTCCGGGGATGCTACCCGGCCGGTGAAGGACTCCCACAGGGTGACCCGTTCCACCATAACTTCCGCCACATCCACTTCCGGCGGTGGAGGCGGCGCCATCGCCTCGTCGCTTTGTGCCTCACAGCCGGTCATCAACACCGCCAGTGCAATAGCCAGGCCCAGTACCCGGCCGGATTCGCTCAAGTTCTTTGTTATCAGACTTTCCATGGTTTCTCGCTCCAATGTCGGGAACGCCTTGTGAGCACGCCCGTTTGCCAAGTAATCGGTTGGATTGCTTGTTAAGTCGGTTGGGGTTAAACGAATTCGACACAGAGCCTATTTCCTCAAGTTAACTTGAGGTCAATAGGCCCGAATCAGGATGTGAGCTAAGATAAAGAATGCAGGGATGAAGAGGGTATCGGGTTACTGCGGGAAGCTTGCCTGATTCTGCCGGCTGCCATCTGCTGGCCGTGAGGGGTTGCCGATTTCTGCGCGGTCATTGCCTGATCCTGCAGAACATACATGAACCCCCATACGATTCAGGATACGAAGGATTATACTGCCCTGAAAGGGAGACCCACCGATGACTGCCACAATTCCCGAGATTTCCGGAAATCTCACCCTCAACCTGCAGCAACAGCTCGCCCGGGTAGTTGGTAAATGGACGACCCAACAGGGCATCCAGGGTTCGGCCATAAATGGTGTAGAACTGATACGCTGCAACCAGCCTTCCAGCTGCGGTTCAAGCGTTTACGAACCGTCGCTGTGTTTTGTCATTCAGGGCACCAAGACCATCCAGCTGGGCGACCGGGAAATCACCTACCAGCCACTCTCCTATCTGGCCAGCTCGGTGCACCTACCGGTACTGGGACGGATTGTCGACGCCTCAGAGGAACGGCCCTATCTGGCGGCAAAACTCAAGGTAGATCCTCAGGAAGTGGCAGATCTGGTGCTGGAGCTCGGCGAAAAGGCCCCGCCACTGGACCCGCACGGGCACTGCCCGGAACTGGAATGCGGTCTATGCATCTCATCCATGGATGAGCCTATGCAGAGTGCGCTTTACCGGCTGCTGGGCCTGCTGGATTCCCCCGGCGACATACCCATACTCGCGCCCCTGGCTCGTCGGGAAATCATTTACCGGACCCTGATTGGAGAGATGGGGTCCAGAATGCGCAAGTTTGCCTCGGCCGAATCCCAGTCCCACCGGATTTCCACGGTGATCTCGACATTGAAGGATCACTACGCGGAACCCCTGCGAATCCGCGAGTTGGCAGAAGCGGCGAACATGAGTGAGTCCACGCTGTACCACAGCTTCAAGCAGGTAACCCGGATGTCGCCGCTGCAGTTCCAGAAGAAGCTGCGCCTGCACGAAGCCAGGCGGCTGATGCTCACCGAGGGGCTTGAGGCGGCCACCGCCAGCTATCGTGTGGGCTATGAAAGCCCTTCCCACTTCAGCCGCGAGTACAGCCGCCTGTTCGGAGCGCCTCCCAGAGCTGACGTCACATTACTTCGTGGTGAACGGAAAACGCCCGAGCCGGTGTGAACCTTGCGGCTCAGCCATAGAACAGCAGCGGTACGAACGCCACCAGCACCAGTGATATTCCCATGGCTATCAGCGGCATGATGATACGCTCGTGCCGCTGGTAGAACGTACCCCCTTCCTGCTGTGCTGCCAGCACTTCCGCTTCTCCTACCACTTGCCGTGTCAGCAGATGGTTCAGTGCCACAGGAGGGCTGAGGTACCCGAGCTCGAACGCCACCAGGGTAACCATCCAGAAGTGAATAGGATGAATACCGCTGCTGTAAGCAATGGTTGCCACCGTTGCGGTTACAAGAATCACGGCCCCGAAGGCGTCCATGATCATCCCCAGGATCACCAGGATAACCACCATCAGCAGCATGGCGGACCAGGCGCTGTCGAAAGACTGTGGGAACGCTTCCATCAGATGGGAACGCTCAATCACGCCGCCAATGCTGACTGACAGGCCCAACAGCAACAACAGCGCGCCGATTTCGGCGGTGGTG
>JAWWAM010000138.1:0-7042 GCA_033721715.1 Marinobacter sp. | reverse complement strand
TGGGGCCGAGGTTTTTCTGGGTGCCGGCATAGATCATTCCGTAGCGTTCGATATCGACGGGGCGGGACAGAAACTCTGACGTCATATCCGCAATCAGGGGGATGGCGCCACAATCCGGGTCTCCGGAATACTGAACCCCATCCGCAGTTTCGTTAGGTGTTATGTGGCAATAGTGGATATCGTCGTCCAGCGCCCATTGAGAAACCTCAGGAACACGATCAAACCCGGTGTCCCGACTGCTGGCGACCACTTTAATACGGCCATACCGGCGCGCCTCCTCAAGTGCCCGTGCCGACCAGTGGCCAGTTTCCACATAGCCGGCTGTGGCGGTTGTCGGCAACAGGTTCAAGGGAACCAGTGAGAACTGGGCCGAGGCGCCTCCGTGCAGAAAAATCACCTGATAATGGTCGGGAACTGCCAGCGCCGCCTTGACCTGATGCCGGGTGGCGTCCATCAAAGCCCTGAACGCATTGCCGGTGAACGGGGCTTCCAGTAACGAATACCCCAGGCCCTGCCAGTCACCAAGGCTCGCCCGCGCCCGCTCCAGCACCTCCGGAGGCAAGGTGGAGGGCCCTGAGGCAAAGTTATAGGTTCGTCTCGTGCCGCTCATCAGAACAGCGCCAGCCCATGGCTTCCGGCCGCCATAAAGAAGATCAGCGGAATGGAAAGGAGGGTGTTGGTTCGGGATGACAGGAATGTAATTCGAGAGCAGCGCACCCGCTCTGCCGCCGGAGCCGGTACAAACCCCAGTACTTTCTTTTGATGGGGCCAGAGTACAAACCAGAGATTCAGCACCATGATGATGCCGATCCAGGCGCCGATGCCGATGACTGCATGGTAGCCCTGAAGCATCAGGGCGTCGGCAAGAATGCCGCGGTTCCAGAGCATCAGGGCACCAGAGGCGAGTACCACCAGGGAGGCATAGCGGAAGGTGCCGTGTTCCTGGCGCATGCGTCGGGTCAGGTCAGAGGAGCGTTCGCTTCCCTCATCAGGCTCGATACGTAAGGGAATGAACTTCGGCGTTTTGACCACATTGGCATAGTTATGACCAATCCAGATCAGGGCAAACACGATATGGAGCCAGCGCAGGGCGATATCCATCAATGTCCAGCTCATATCACACCTCCGTGGGCACCCAGCCCACATCGCGGGCAATAAGTCGTGAGTGATCCTGCGTTGTGGCAAGTGCCCGGCTCACGGCCTCCTGGACGATGTGATGATGGGGTGATTTGCTGCAGGCCGGGTCTGCATTGGCGGCATCGCCGGTCAGCAGCATGGCCTGGCATCGACAACCGCCAAAATCCTGCTCTTTTTCGGAGCAGCTGCGGCAGGGTTCCTTCATCCAGCTGTCGCCGCGATACAGGTTGAAACTGGCAGACTCGTGCCATATCCAGGCAAGGTCATGATCGCGGACGCCCGGGAAGTCCAGGCCGGGAAGTGAGCGGGCCTGGGAGCAGGGCAGTACCACGCCGTCCGGGGCGATGGTCAGGTGAATGCTACCCCAGCCATTCATGCAGGCTTTGGGGCGGCCTTCGTAGTAATCCGGTATAACAAAGAAGATGGTCATCTTGTCGCCGAGCTGTTCACGGGCTTCGGCAACGTGGGCCTCCGCGGCTTCCAGCGCTTCCCGGGTGGGCATCAGTTGGTCACGATTCACCAGCGCCCAGTTGTAATATTGCACGTTGGCCAGCTCCAGGTATTCCACGCCGATGTCTGCGGCCAACCTTATGATGTCCGGTACCTGGTGAATGTTCAGGCTGGAAATCGGCACGTTAAGCACCATGGGAAACCCAAGGGCCTTGATCTCCCGTGCCATGTTGATTTTCTTTTCATAGCAGTCGACCCCCGCAAGCCAATGGGCTGTTTGTGGGTCGCTTGACTGAAACCCGAGCTGGATATGACGTAACCCGGCCTCTTTAAGGTTTTCCAGCCGCTTGCGGGTAAGGCCGATGCCGGAGGTAATCAGGTTGGTGTAGTACCCCAGATCGTTGGCTTCTGCCACCAGCTCTTCCAGATCCTTACGCAAGGTAGGCTCGCCACCTGAGAAACCAATCTGCATGGCGCCCATCTTGCGGGCATCATGAATTACTGTTTTCCATTCTGCAGTTGTCAGCTCGTCCCGGTGGGCATCGAGGTCAGTCGGGTTACTGCAGAACGCGCACTTCAGAGGGCACTTGTAGGTCAGTTCCAGAAGCAGCCACACCGGGTTGCCCTGGCCATCAAGATTGAGGTTGGATCCAGCCTTTGCCATGGCACACCTCCAGGAACTGGTGAACGCGGGGTTCGATGAATTCAGGTTGTTCGCGAAACAGCTCGGCGAGTTGGTGAACAATGTCTTCCACCGTGTTCGCCCCGTTGCAGCGGGTCAGGATTTCGCCGGCGGTGGGGTTCAGTTTGACGATGCCTTCGGGGTACATCAGTACATGAGCCTGCTGGGATTCTTCCCACCGGAACATGAAAACCGGGGCAATGCTGAACCGGGCCAGGCTGTTGTGATTGTTTGAACCAGCCATGGGGTGCCTCACACGTTGAATGGGCAAGAGTCTGTAGTGGTTCCCGCAGCGGGATATGCCTGCGGGAACACAACGGCATGATCAGCGAACGTAAACGTAGGCTGTTACTTCAAAGCCCAGTCGCAGGTCTTTGAAATCCGGATCGGTCCACTTCATAGTGATCTCCAGCATTTATAATGAATGTTTGTGGCCGGATCTTTTTCCGGTCCTGTTCACTGTAGGCTGCGGGAAACAAGTGGATAAATGGTACCTTTGGCCTAATTTTCTGGGGCTTTGGTATCGATAATCCGGTCTTTCGCCAGGGGCGGGCCGATGAGCAAGGAGGTGCTATATCGGCCGTTAAAAATAGAAGTATTGAAACTGATTGTTATCAAGAGGAGCAGGGGGTAACCGGGTTACTTTCGATGGAAGAGAAAACTGCGAATGGTGAAATCCCATTCCAGGCTATCAAGCAGGTTTTTCAGCCCTAATCCGAGCTCTGTGTCGCCTTCGATCACCAATTGGCGCTGAAAGAAGAGTTGATCAGGGTCCTGACGGCGCTCTGCCAGCGTTTTGAAGGCACTCAGGGAGCCCCGGATGGTGGCTTCGCCCGGGCCATCAACGATTCGCAGGCGACCGGCCCAGAAGCCAAACGTAATGCCTGGTTGCCCGCCGGTTGCTTCCAGCCGGATCCGGCGCCCTTCGAAATCATCGAATTCACCGTCAGTAATCGCGGTTGAAAAGAGTCGGTTAAGTGGCTCTTCAGCGGCCAGTTGCTTGAGCGGAACCGGAATGCGCCGATCTATGGCGGCAAGCATTGGAAAAGGCGAGGGCAGGTACTCCCTGAGAACTGCCAGGGACTGGTCGAGAAGCGGGCCATTCAGTGAGGCAATGGGAGGTAGAGAGAAGGCCATGGTTTACTCCGGGCGGTCAGAAACCTGCCCAGAGTACCGGAAAGCACGCTGCAGTAATTTGATATAACTCAGCCCTTGTGCAGGCCTTCCTCTACCGCCCATACGGCGACTTCAACGCGGGACCGCAGATTCAGCTTCTTCAGCAGGTGTTTCACGTGCACCTTCACGGTGCCGTCGCTGATATCCAGCTTGCGGCCAATCATCTTGTTGGACAGGCCCTCGGCAATCAGACGGAGGATGTCTTTTTCCCGCGGGGTCAGGCTGTCGAAATCCGGCCGGGACGCCTGCTGCGGCTTCTGGGACCTCAGGGCCTGTGCCAGCAGGGCTGTCAGTCGGTCACTGATGACCATCTTGCCTACGGCAGCTTCGTGCAGCTGACGGATCATGTCCTCCGGTTCCATATCCTTCAGCAGATAACCATCAGCGCCGGCTCTCAGCGCCGCAACCACGTCGTCTTCATGGTCAGACACCGTAAACATCACGATGCGGGAGCTGATGCTTCCTTCGCGCAGTTTTTTCAGTGCCTCAATACCATTCATTTCCGGCATGTTGAGGTCCATCAGCACCAGGTCGGGCTCAAGCTCCTGTGCCAGGCGAATACCGTCAGCGGCGTTGCTGGCCTCGCCAACCACCTGCATGTCGTCTTCCATCTCAATCAGTTGTTTTATGCCCTGACGAAGCAAAGGGTGATCGTCAATCAACAGAATGCTTGCTGGTGAGTCGGCCATGATTCCTCTCATTATTTGAAGTAGTGTTGCAATGCTCAGCCGCCGGCGGCTTCGGATGTAATCAGGTGCCTGCTCTTGGGCACAAAACTCAGAGCCACTTCCACACCACCGGTGTCACGATTAAGGACGTTGACTTTCCCCCCCAGGGTGCGGGCCCGGTCCTGCATTATGATCAGGCCGTAGTGCTGCGCCGGCTGGTTACCGGCGGGCAGCCCTTTACCATTATCAAGTATTCTGACCTGTACCCTGGGAGATTCAAACAGAACCTGCACCAGAATTTCAGATGCTTCAGAGTGTTTTACCGCATTGGCCAACCCTTCGCGGACAATCTGCAGGGTGTGGATTTCCTCGTTGGGCGACAGGGTTTGTGGGGGCAAACGATAGTCCAGCTTCACTTCGTTGCCCAGCCTCTCAGAGAACTCCTGCGCCGTTTGCCGTAAGGCGGTGGCCAGGTCGGGGGTGTCCAGCTTCAGCCGGAAGGTAGTCAGCAACTCCCGTAGTTGGCGGTAAGCACTGTTCAGGCCGGTGCTCAGCTCTTCCAGAATGTCATGGTGGACTTTTTCATGCTCGCCTGTGATGTCGAGACGGCGAAGCCGTGCTACCTGCATTTTCAGATAGGACAGCGACTGGGCCAGGGAGTCATGAAGTTCCCGCGCAATCACAGTGCGTTCCTCTGCCAGGGTGAGCTGTTGCTCTTCGGTAATCTGGCGTTCAAGGAAAATCGCCGTAGCCAACTGGTCGCTCAGGGTTTCCAGCAGGCGGCGCGCCATCTGTGAAAGCCCCTTGCTGGCGGGGTACCAGACTTCCAGGGTACCCAATAGCTGCCCTGGTGTGCGAATGGGTAACAGCAGCCTTCGGCCGTCGTTGCCCTCCGCGGGAAGCTCGTCAAACACTTCCGGTGTCACCAGGCAGGCATCGCAATTGTGGTCCTTGCAGTAGAACGGGCGCTCCTTCGTTGAGGTGGTAATGGCTTCCACCGGTTCGGCGGAGTTCTTGTCATGCAGGAACAGCCGGATGGGGCCAATGCCCAGCAACTGTTCCATGTCCTGGAGCATCGGGATGGCGCCACTGCAAAGGTCGTGATTGGCGAACAGGGAGCGACTGGAGGAATGGAGCAGCTCCAGGGCTGCGTGGCTCTTCTCCAGCTCACGGGTCTTTGTCAGAGCCTCTTCCTTGAGTTCGTGGTAGCTCAGGGCAAGCTCACTGGTCATCTGGTCAAAAGCAGCACCCAATTGGGATAGCTCATCGGAGCCTTTCAGGTTGGCCTTGTGGGAGAAATCCTGCTCGCCCACCGCGACCGCGATGTCCATCAGCTTGCGCAGGGGGCGAAGTACCCGTTTTTTGATATCCAGGAACAGTCCGAAAATGATGAGGATCGAGAACACCAGGCTGATGATCTGGATCAGGTGCAACAAGTCGACACGAGCTTCGGTCCGATGCTCCAGCATGCTGACCAGTTTGTCTACCTCAGACACATAGCGCTCGGTCACCGTTAAAAGCTCTTCCGTCACCCGAGTACTGTTGGGCGCATTGGCAACCAGTGCCGGTCGCAGCTCTTCCTGCCAGAGGGCTTCCATCGTCTGATGCTGCTTGGTCAGCGGGTGGTCATCGGTATTGGGGATTGCCCGGTTGAAGTCCGGGTGGGCCATGCGTTGCTGGTAGGCTTCAAGTCCGGCCATGAACATGGTGGAGTAATCTTCCGCCGGGTCTGCGGCGGAGCGGGCAAGCAGCTCATAGGCACCCATACGCAATGATCCCGCAATATTGATGGCCGTGGCATTACCCTCAATACTGCGTGATACCCCGAGAGTCGTTGCCATGCTGACAATAGCGGTCAGTACAACGGCGCCAACAACTATGGAGATGCGTTTAACGAGGGGACTGTTGCGTGTCATCTGGTCTCTTTATCGGGTACAGCGAATAGGGCGGCGATTCTCGCCGGTTGTACTCCCGCAGTGTACCTCCTTGAGGATAGTCAAGCACCCGTGATTACCCCAATAGGCGATCCCCCATCATAGTCTTTGACCCTGGCCAGGGCAAAACCCGAAACTGCAAGTTGGCTTTCGGTGGGTATTGTCATGCAGCCTTATTCAGTCCAGGACGACGAAGATAACGATAAACTGACCTCACTGGCGGTGGTTCTTCCGCTGGCGGTTGTTGGCTTTGTTATTGCTGCCGGATGCTGGACCATATTTGCAGTCGCTGGGTCCCATCTTCGGAATGCTCTGGGGTTGGGAAGCCTGGAATTTGGCCTTTTGCTGGCAACACCCATGGCGGCCGGCGCGTTGTTGGCGGTGCCAGCGGGAATCGCCGCCCAGAAGGTGGGCGCAAGGAGGGTCATGATTGCATGCCTGATCGGGCTTGCCATCTGTATGGCACTACTGCTGGTGGTGGAAACCTGGGCCGGGTACCTGATGGTGGCGGCTGGGCTGGGCCTCGCCGGCGGCTTTTACAGTGCCGGCCTTCAGTTTGTAACCGGGCATGCCTCGCCCCGGCATATGGGCCTCGTACTGGGCATATTTGGTGCGGGGGTGACGGGCGCTGGTTTCAATTACTATCTCGTCCCATTGATTCTGCAGGCGTTCTCCTGGAATGGCGTGCCACTCGCCTA
The DNA here is from genome assembly GCA_033721715.1 of Marinobacter sp. Taxonomy (GTDB): domain Bacteria; phylum Pseudomonadota; class Gammaproteobacteria; order Pseudomonadales; family Oleiphilaceae; genus Marinobacter. Next base: position 297 of record JAWWAM010000138.1, on the reverse strand, counting down.
TCTTGTTGTGCTTCTATTAATGACCGCTCTGCTGGTATTGCTGACAGATGATTCCGACTCCCTTGGTGATCCGGATGTCGAAACCAGCGCCAGGCAATTATTGCGTCGTCTTGAAAGTCCACGGGTGTGGCGGCTGTATCTTTACTTTGGCGTTGTCGCCGGCAGCTTCTTTTCCCTGGCGCTATGGCTGCCGGATTTCATGTCGTCCCGTTTCCTGCTGACCATGGAGTCGGGGGCGCGTTTGGCACTGTGGTTTGTGATCCCCGGGGCCCTCGCACAGATTGTGGGCGGAGGGCT
>JAWWAM010000137.1:0-7082 GCA_033721715.1 Marinobacter sp. | reverse complement strand
TGCCCCCGGCGCCCTGCTTGGTGTTTACCTGTTCAACCTGAGTGTGGTGTTCGCCATGTTCAGTTATCTCTCCTTTTTCTACCTCACCATGGTGACAGCGGCCAACAAAAAATTGCAGCGAATGGCGACAACGGACTCGTTAACCGGTCTCTTCAACCGCCGGCATATGACCTACCTGGCAGAAAAGGAACTGGCCCGTTTTCGGCGAAACGGTCACCCGGTGGCCTTTCTCGTGCTCGATATTGACCATTTCAAGGCAATAAACGATCGGTACGGCCACGAAGTGGGAGATCGGGTACTCGAAGACGTTGCCGGCATTATCAAGGGCGGGCTTCGCACCCAGGACCTGATTGCCCGGTGGGGCGGAGAAGAGTTTCTGGCGGTCCTTCCGGACACCGCGCTACAAAGCGCCCAGGCCAGTGCAGAGAGAGTGCGGGAGGCGCTTCTCGCTCACGACTGGCGGGCGCCCAGTGGCGAGAGGATAGACATTACCATCAGCGCTGGTGTCAGCGAGTTTCGCGGGAATGACGACCTGAACTCGGCCATCAGCCGGGCTGATCGTGCGCTCTATCGCAGCAAGGAACGTGGCCGGAACCGTGTGGAGCTCGAAGCCGTCTAGCTCTGGCTCTTACGGGGCGAAGCAGGCCAGATACCCGGAACAACGAATATGCGTGATGTCTCTTCCCAGTAACCGTCAACTGGCGATGGCTCCAATCTGGCAAACAGGCGGGGAATGTCGGCTGAACGGACCACCTCCAGTGCTTGCTCGGTCTGCCCCGCGTCGGGAGCATTTCTCTGCCGCCAGGGGCCCAGCCAGTGTGGCTTGTTCAGTGGTACCCATCGTTCTGCGTCCTCGGTCATCCTGTTCAGATCGTCAATATAGAGCCAGTGACCCCGCAAGTGCTCTGGCGGTATCTCAGGGGGCGGCGGCAATGTTTCTGCCAGAGGATAGAAAAGGTAGCCGGGCATGAAGACCCGGGGCCGGACCGGCGCCTCAATGCCCAGTGAGGCCAGCAGATTACGGGTTTCGGGTCGTTGCGTCATTCGGCTCTGGTGGCCGATCAGTCGTCGGGTTTTGATATCGAGGCGATCCCTTGAATTGGGCCCGTACCAGAGTGGTGTTTCCTGGTCAGCACTCTGGTGACCAAGGTAGAACTTCACGGCAATTTCATGATGTTCAAGGGCATTGTCTGCAGGGTTGCGGACGACAAAATCCAGTTCTCCAAGCGTAATACCGTTGTGTCTGACCGGCTGGTTCTTCAGCAGAATCTCCCATCCCAGCAAGTCTTCCAAAAGGCATTGGTACAGGCGCTCGAAGTATTGGCCGAGGCGTCTGGCAGGTTGCTCTGTCAGCACGGCCGGGCCGGCCCCGGGAGTTTTGTCCCAGGCCTGTAACCGTTGCTCTATGTCTTCCGGCAGGTGTTTTTCCGGAATAAATACTTCCGGAGAGCTGATAAGCTGGGGGGTATGACACATCCACGCCAAATGGCGCACGGCTGGCACGCGGTATTGAAGATGGGCTGTGGTTTCAGGGCGTTGGCTCATGTTTTTAGCATAACCTAACAGGAGAAGCAAAATGCAGTATCTTCACACCATGATCCGGGTAAGCAATCTGGATCAGACCCTGCACTTTTTCTGCGACCTGCTCGGCATGGTTGAAATCAATCGCAAGAGCAGCGAGAAGGGCCGCTTTACCCTGGTCTTCCTGGCAGCCGCCGAAGACGAGGCACGGGCCAGGGAAGATAAGGCTCCGATGATCGAACTGACTTACAACTGGGACCCCGAAGACTATTCTGGTGGCCGCAATTTCGGGCACCTGGCCTATCGGGTAGACGATATCTACGGGCTGTGCGATCACTTGCAGGCCAGTGGCGTTACGATTAATCGTCCGCCCCGCGATGGTCATATGGCGTTTATCCGGTCACCCGATGGTATCTCCATCGAGTTGCTTCAGAAAGGTGAATCCCTGCCCCCGAAAGAACCCTGGGCGAGCATGGAGAATACCGGTACCTGGTAACCGTTTTGCCCAAGGTGAAACCGGTTTAATTGCCGCTGGCGGGACAATCCGGCAGCCTTTGGGGTAAAATTCGCGAAAATTCACGACAAGGACGACCCATGCTCGCAGTGATTCTTTCCGGTGGTTCCGGCACCCGCTTATGGCCGCTTTCCCGCGAAGCCTATCCAAAGCAATTTCTGCCGGTGGTGTCTGAAGAGACTCTGCTGGCGGAAACGATTGACCGTGGCCTTGCCCTTGATGAGAAAGCCAGGGTAATGGCAATCACCAACGAGGAACATCGATTCGTTGTAGCCGCCCACCTGCAGGCCCAGGCGTCAGAGCGCAGCGCCGGTATCATTCTTGAACCAGTCGGTCGCAACACCGCTCCGGCGATCGCACTGGCGGCCCTGGCGGCGGCCGAGGAGAATCCCGAGGAATTGCTCCTGGTAATGCCCTCAGACCATGTACTGAAGAATCAGAAAGTCTTCCGCCAGGCTGTCAGCGAGGGCGCAGAAGCGGCCCGGGCTGGAAAACTGGTCACTTTCGGTATTGTGCCCAGCGCACCGCATACCGGGTACGGCTATATCAAGGCGGGCCAGGCCCACGGCGGTTACAATGATGTGGCCGCCTTTGTGGAAAAGCCGAATGAAGCAACCGCCCGCCAGTACCTGGAAGAGGGCGACTATTTCTGGAACAGCGGTATGTTCCTGTTCCGCGCAGACCGTTATCTGCAGGAGTTGGAAAGCCAGCAGCCGGAGATGCTCAAAGCCTGCCGGGCAGCCTGGAAAGAGCGTAATTCTGACCTGGATTTCACCCGGGTAGGGACCGAGGCCTTCAAGGCGTGCCCCGATGACTCCATTGACTACGCAGTCATGGAGAAAACCCATGACGCCGTGGTGGTTCCTCTGGATGCGGGCTGGTCCGATGTCGGTTCCTGGTCTGCGCTCTGGGACATCCAGCCCCACGACGAGAACAATAACGTGTGTCGCGGAGACGTCATCACCGAAGATGTTTCCGGTTCCTACATCCACTCCGAAGGCCGCCTGATTGCCGCGTTGGGCATTACTGACCACGTGATCGTGGAGACGGATGATGTGGTGTTGGTGGCAGACCGCAACAGGGTCCAGGATGTGAAAAAGCTGGTTGCCCAGGTCAAAGCCCAGGGGCGTCACGAACACCGGTTCCACAAGAAGGTGCATCGGCCCTGGGGCACCTACGAGGGCATAGCCATGGGAGAACGCTTCCAGGTCAAGCGCATAACCGTTAAACCCGGTGCATCTCTGTCATTGCAGAAGCATCATCACCGTGCCGAGCACTGGGTAGTGGTCAAGGGCACGGCCACGGTTAATCGTGGCGACGACGTGCTGCTCCTCACTGAAGACCAGTCCACCTATATTCCCTTGGGTGTCACGCACCGGCTGACCAATCCGGGTGTGATTCCCCTGGAATTGATTGAAGTGCAGACCGGTAGCTACCTCGGAGAGGACGACATCGTGCGTTTTGAGGACACCTACAACCGGGTCTGATCAGGCCGGCACCAGGAAGGTGCCGTCGATAAACACAAGGAGAAGTGAATGGAAGACTGGCAAGGATGCCTGAGCCCCCTCTGTCAAACTGCACTGCAACGGGCACGAGACAGCGTCGCCCAGCGCGGTGGTTACGCCATCACCGTAGAGGATTTCCTGCTGGCGCTGCTGGACGGTGAGCCCGCCATATGCGATTTCCTCCGTGGCTGCGGCGTAGATCTGGATGAGCTGACCCGCACTATCCAGTGTGAACAACCTATCGTCACCGAAGTGGGAGGCGAGGGCCTTTTGTCCTCGCAACTTATGTACTGGTTCTCCTGCGCCCGCGAACTGAGCGATGCTCCCTGGCTTGACTGGCCAATCCTGTTATCGGTACTGACACGCAACACCGAACGCTTGCAGGAAAAAGCCTATGTCGCGGTGCTGGAGCTGGTAAGCCGTTGGCCTGCAGCCGATGAAAGCCTGCGCGAGGCTGCCGATACCGCGGGCCCGGGAGAGTCACCGGTGGTCATCACCGATCTCGAATGGCTGGCCCTGGCCGAGGACGTGGCGATTACCCTGGCCTCGGTTCCCGGGGCACTGGTGTGGGTGCGCGGCGCAAGGGGCAGTGGCAAAACCAGCTGGTTGCAGGCCCTGCTGCCGTTTCTGGAGGCCGGATTTGTCAGCGTCGACCTTCGTAATGAGGCGGAAGTGATGGCAAGCGACAGCCCGGCAGTGCCAGCCCATGGGGCAGACAGAAGACTCTGCCCGGCGCTGATTCTGGATAACATATCTCCGGTTGATCTGGCAGCCATGATGTCCTCAGAGCACAGTCTGGCCCGAAGGCTGGTTACCGGCTATCCGGGGCCCGTCATCCTGCTGGGGCCGGATTCACCGCGTGTTGGCGAGGCTATTGAGCAGCTGGAACGTTCTCTGGGGCGGGACTTTGATATCTTCGATATGCCTGGTGCCAGCCCGGCGCAGAAAGCGGCCATTCTTACCTCGCACCAACCGGCCATAGAGCGGCACTGGAATATCGAATTATCCCAGACTGTGATCCGTTATGCAGCGTCGAGCAGGAGCCGGTTGGTGGGTAGTCCGGGCGGTATGCTTCAGTGGGTGGAGCGGGCGGCCGCCAGGTTAAAGTTGTTTGCAGAACGCGGGTCCGTTGAAGGTCTCGCTCTTGCAGGCACCACAGACACATTAAGGCGTCAGGCGCTGGTGGCCATGGCGCGACAGCAACCATTGGAAGACCTGGAGCACTCCCTGGAAACCGTGGCCATTGAGCGGGCAGCGGTGGAAGTGGCGTGGCACGAACGCAAGGCGGAGGGAACGCTTCGCACACTGAAAGTGGAAGACCTTCGTCAGGAACTGGAGCGCTGGGTTGCAGCGCGTCCCGGCCCGGTTCACTATGTTGTCCATTGCGACCAACCGGCGGGAGAAAGAGAGGGTGCGGGATCTCGAGATCTATATTCGTGACCTGGAGTCATCAGCAGTATCGGACTGGTTAGCCAATCATCTTGACGAGATTGAGCTTGCCGATGATTCGCTGGGCGACCGGGCAGTGAAGGGCAGGGCGTGTTACCGGGGCGACAGGGTCCGGGTCAGTCTGTATCCGGGGGCTGGCGGTAAGCGCTATACGTCGGTGATTCTGGAAGGGGAAGACCTGCCCTGGACTTCCGATCTTGACTGCGCGCGCAGTGCCTGGCGTGCTATGGACACCGAGATTCGCTGCAGCCCTGGCGACTGGAAGGAAGGCGAGCCGGTCGAAGACGAGCGCTGGTGGCGCCTGGACCAGCGGGGCGAGCAATTGGCGATCTGGAACTGAAAAACAAAAAAAGGGGTAGCCAGTGGCTACCCCTTTTCGCAACCATACATCTTCGCAGTTCAGTCGCTCAGGATAGACACGTTATCTGCCTGCAGGCCCTTGTCTGCTTCCACCACGCTGAACCGGACCAATTGGCCCTGGCGCAGTACACGGCGGCCACGGCCTCGGATTGCGCGGAAGTGAACAAAGACTTCATCGCCGCTGTCACGAACAATAAAACCAAAGCCTTTTTTGACGTTGAACCACTTCACCGTACCCTCTTCGTCGCCTTCGGGGGTGGTGTCGTCGAAATCATCCTCATCGTCGTAATCCGGCTCGGCTTGCTGGCGTGATGCCGCCGGGCGCGGCGCTGGATTAGCGCGTGAGGTTTGCTGCTTCAGGGCTGACGGCTTCTTGGCTGCCAGCGCTACGGTCAGGAATCCTGCCAGGCCGAAAAGAACAACAGCAATGATATAGGCTGCGATGCCCTGAGGGCTGCCCAATACAAACGTGGTACTGGTTGCATCCTCGCTAGTACCGGCCTGAGACAGAATCTGGAAGAGTTCCGGGGTGAAAGTCACCAACAGAAAGCCGAGGATAAACGGTGACGGAATGGCGACCAGGAGAGCAAGAACGATCGCTTTTGCTGGGTTTTGCATGGACTGAAGTTTCTCCATTAATCAAACGCTAACGATAAAGAACCGGATATCGGGTAAAATCGGGTCTCCGGTCGGTGAAAACCGCCAGGATTTTGTGAGGCATCAAAAATGCCTTGGAAATCCCCCGGCGGGCAAAAGCGGCATGATACCAGATAACAGGGAGCGCTGACCAAGCGGCATGAGCACATGAGCGAGAAAGATCTACAAGCCCGGCTGGACGAGCTGGAAACCCGGCTGGCATTCCAGGACGACGTCATCCATACCCTGAGCGAGCAGGTAGCCCGTCAGGAACTGGACATCCGGGAACTATGGGAAGCGAAGAAGCAGCTGAACACACAGCTGAAGGAAGTGTCGTCGTCAAACATCAGAAAGGAGGAGGACGAAACGCCTCCTCCCCATTACTGATCAGGCCAGTAATTCTACAAGAACCTGCTCGTAAATCTCCGATAACGTATCCAGATCAGCGGCCTTCACGCACTCATTCACCTTGTGGATGGTGGCGTTGATGGGGCCGAGTTCCAGAACCTGTGCACCCGTAGGCGCTATAAAGCGTCCGTCTGAGGTGCCGCCGGACGTAGATAGCTCGGTCTCGCGACCGGTGACCGTGCGGATGGCATTCTGCGCCGCCGACACCAGGGCGCCCCGGTCCGTAAGGAAGGGGCGGCCACTCAGGTGCCATTGCAGATCGTACTTCAGTTGGTGGCGGTCGAGAATGGCGACAACCCGCTCTTCCAGGCTTTCCGCTGTGTTTTCCGTGCAGTAGCGGAAATTGAAGTGCACCAGACATTCCCCGGGGATGATGTTGCTGCCGGTGCCAGCCTCGATTTTGGTGATCTGGAAGGTGGTGGGCGGAAAGAAATCATTGCCGTTATCCCAGAATTCCTTCGCCAGTGCATCCAGCGCCGGGGCCACCGTGTGCACCGGGTTTTCTGCCAGATGGGGATAGGCCACATGGCCCTGGGTGCCGTGTACGGTCAGGTAGCCATGGAGTGAACCCCGACGACCGTTCTTGATCACGTCGCCCACCTCCAGGGTGCTTGACGGCTCGCCGATCAGACACCAGTCGATCTTCTCGTTTCTGGCTTCCAGGGTTTCCACCACTTTCACGGTGCCGT
>JAWWAM010000136.1:0-7120 GCA_033721715.1 Marinobacter sp. | reverse complement strand
GCCCGGCCTTGTCAGTCGAGTGACTGGCGCCATCCGCAAACACCAGCTTAACCATCGCGCAGAACAGACCTACCTCCACTGGATTTCCCGGTTTGTGCTTTTTCACAACCTGAAAGATCCCGATGCACTGCAGCCTGATGACCGGCAGCTTTTCCTGGCCTATCTGAGCGAGCGCCTGCAGGTATCAAGGGCACGCATGAATCAGGCAAAACAAGCCCTGGCGTTCTTTTACGAGGATGTGCTGGGCAGAAACGAGCCGGATGGAATCGCCGCCGCCTGAGTCGGCCTAGCGTGAGAATCAGCGCTCGGTAGTTGTGGTATTGAACGCGCCGTAGTTGCGGTTGGTGGGTGGCCGGATGATGTAGTTGTCACCGTGGGTCTGTCCGGGGATAGACTTCGGATTGCTGAAACGGAACTCCACCGGAATTTCGTTGCGACCAAGGTCCGTGCGTGGGTCCCGGGGCTGCAGGGCGAGAGGATCAAGATAGAAATCCTCGTCCGTTCGCGGCTGCACCGGTACACCGGCCGCCGGTGCTTCCAGCCCACCTTCAATCACGGTGTTGGCCAGGGACTCCTCCTCCATGGAGCTGAAGGGAATAGTCTCCAAGGTTGAGCGCTCTTCGTAATTGAATGCGCCCCCCTCGACAGGCTCTTCGCCGGTTTGCGCCCACACCAGCGGTGACAGCGCCGCCACTAGCGCTACAAACCCCATTGGTGTCCTGACTGAATCGAATCCGCCCATAACCCTTGCCTTTTTTGTTCCCTGTCGCGCAACGACTGACAATTTTTGATCAGTCTATCGCCAAACACGACAAAAAACCCGGGCGGTCGCCAGTTTTGTGACACTCCTCACTTGTCGGGCGTGAGCGGCTCGTAACGAATGCCGGTAATGACAACGTGGGCCCAGCCATCCGGGGTGCGCACGCCCACCTCATCGTCAATACGCTTACCCAGAAGGGCGCGAGCCATGGGAGAGTCGATACTCAGATATCCGCGCGACAGGTCGAACTCGTCAGGCCCGACCAGTCGGTAGGTGTTTTCAGCTCCCTCCTCGTTCTCGATGGTCACCCAGGCGCCAAAGAATACCCTGTCGCGATCCTCCGGCAGCCGGTCCACCACGGTCAGTTCGTCCAGTCGCTTGCTCAGAAAGCGGACGCGCCGGTCGATTTCCCGAAGCTGTTTCTTGCCATAGATATACTCGGCGTTTTCTGATCGATCGCCCTGGGCAGCGGCTTCACGCACAGACTGGGTGACCTCCGGACGCTTCTCCTTCCAAAGGTAGCGCAGCTCTTCACGCAGGGCGTTTTCGCCCTCAGCTGTTATGTAGCGGGTTCTGGCCATAGAAAAATCATCGCGTAGGAATAAAAAAACCCCGTAAAAACGGGGTAAGGCTAGCGCTGTGCTGGAGGGAGAAGCAAGCGGAGTTTCCGCCGACTTCCATAACTACACCCTCTATTCTGCACAGTCGAGGTTACACCGCAGTGGCCGCACGATTACGTTTTTTTCAGGGCAGGAATTAGGTTGTTCACTCTAGAGAGTAGCGTTAACGTCCAAGTCAAATAAGCGTACTAACAAGTGAAGCTTTCACTGGACGACACTTTGGACAATTTCTGAACAAACGGGGCACCTGACATGAACACGCAAAAACTCATCAATACCGCGTTAAACGGCCTGGACAGTATTGGCTACCAGCTTGATCAGTATGGCATTACCGGTAAGTTGAACCGCCACAACCTGGCCGCGTTCATCATGCTCGAACAGAAACATCTGGAAGGCGAGTGGGACAGCATTCAGGCAAAGTTTGATCGTCGCCGCTCACAGTTTGATGGCCTGCTGACCGTGATCGAAACCCGCACTGATTCGCTGATCAAGCCTCTGATCAGCCGTGTACATCAGTTCCGGGGCGTTTCCGACCACTGATCATGCACCTTTAAGTTCGCCCGGAGACGCTTGTTCTCCGGTTTCCGAACCCGGGAGCGTCTGGGTATCCTTGAGGCGTTTCCGGGTCGGGGAATAGGCCGGCATACGAACGGTCACCATTAGCCCCGGGTACTCTTCTCCGGGGTGATGATCGCTCAGGGAAATAACTCCCTGGTGTATCTCCGCCACGGCGCTGACAAGACTGAGGCCGAGGCCATTTCCCGGCAGGGACCGGCTTTTGCCCACCCGGTAGAAACGCTGGAAAACCTGGTCTTTTTCTTCGTCGGGAATGCCAATACCACTATCCCCCACCTCGAAGATGGCATCGGTCCCTTCCTTGCGAACATTGACACGAATCTTGCCCTTTTCGGGGGTGTATTTGATGGCGTTGTCGATCAGATTGCTGACCATCTGGAACAACAGATCCCGGTCACCTTCAATCACTACCTGCTCTTGCAGCGACTGCTCGAAGTCCTGATCCTTATCTTCCGCCAGTGCCTCGTATAGTTCGCAGGCATCGCTGACCAACTCCCCCAGGGCCACCTGCTTCATATCGGCCGCGTTGCCTCGGGTTTCCAGGCGTGCGATTCGCAGCAGGGCATTGAAGGTTGCCAACAACTGGTCCGCCTCGGCCACGGCTTTGCCCGCCTGATCCCGTGCTTCGTCGTGGTCCACAGACAGCAGGGTGTTTTCCAGCTGGTTGCGCAACCGGGTCAAAGGTGTTCTCAGGTCGTGGGCAATGCTGTCGGACACGTGCCGTATACCTTCCATCAGGTAAACAATCCGGTCCAGCATCTGGTTGAGGTTTTCGGCCAACTGGTCGAAATCATCGTCGGTACCCCGGGTAGGTATGCGCAGGGAGAGGTGCCCGTTCATAATTCGTCGGGAGGTATTATTGATGACCTCAATCCGCCGGGTGGTACTTCGGCTCATCAGAAATCCGCCCAGCAGCGCCAGTGCCAAGGTAATCCCCATCCCCCAGTTGATGGCCGTTTCGATCACTTTTTTCAGATTGGTAAGTTCGTCCACATCACGACCGACCAGCAAACGCAGACCGCCCTGAACCTCGAAGATACGTGCACGGGCCAGACGCTCGGGGCCATTCCAGCCAACAGATTCATCCAGCGTGAAATTGATCCAGCCGCTTTCCGAGCGCGAGCCTTTTGGCCAGGTCTCTACATTGCCGGCAAGCTTGAGAAAGTCGTCGGTGGTGAGCAGGTAAATGGATTTGGCGTTGGGGTCGCGGGCAACGCGTTCGCGAATAATGGAAATCAGTCCATTGATACCGCTGCCACGATATTGCTCAGCGAGGCCGGCAATCTCGGCCTCGATGGTTTCATCCGTCTGGGCAGTCATGAACCCGGCTGTACGCCAATAGATAAACGCCAACAACAAAAAAACCGAGGTGGCGAACACCACCATATACAGCAGGGCTAACTGGAACGATGAGGTTCTGAGCTGGCTAAGCAGTTTCACGCAACATGTATCCTGCACCCCGGATGGTCTGCAGCAATGGGGTATCGAATTCCTTGTCGATTTTTGCCCTCAGACGGCTGATATGCACATCAATCACGTTGGTCTGCGGGTCGAAGTGATAATCCCATACCTTCTCAAGCAGCATGGTACGGGTGACCACCTGCCCGGCATTGCGCATCAGGTATTCCAACAAACGGAACTCCCGGGGCTGAACGTCAATATTGTGCCCTGCCCGCTTGACAGTCCTGGCCAACAGGTCCATTTCCAGATCCGCTACTTTCAGTACCGTCTCGGTTTCGGCAGACTGGCGGTTACGGCGCACCAGGGATTCAATCCGGGCCAGCAGTTCAGTAAACGAGAAGGGCTTGGTCAGGTAGTCGTCGCCGCCGCCGCGCAGGCCTTCCACACGGTCATCCACATCCCCCAGGGCGCTGAGGATAAGCACTGGCACCTGATTACCGGTGGCACGCACCGTTTTGATAATCGACAGGCCATCCATACCCGGAAGCATGCGATCAACAATCATGATGTCGTAATCTTCGCTGGCGGCCATCATCATTCCGTCCTTGCCATCCGCCGCATGATCCACGACAAAATCAGACTCTTTCAGCCCTTTAACAAGGTAGTTTGCCACGTCCTGATCGTCTTCAATTACCAGTGCTTTCACCGGTTATCCTCCTGATTAGCGGATTATATTAACAGCTAGGGTACGAAGAACATCGGTTGCCGGCCAGTTACGATCTTGTAAGAGGGTGTCGCCAATGGCGACGGTCACGCTCTCTCCCGAAACCAACCCAGACTTGATGCCGTCTCGCGACTGGGGCGATATTCCGCGCTCACCCAGCCACCATACCCCATGCGGTCGAGAGCCGCGAAAACATTCCAAAAGTTAATCTCCCCCGTGCCAGGCTCATGGCGGCCGGGATTGTCCGCAAACTGGATGTGGGCAATCCAGGGCAACAGACACTCCACTGTACGAATCAGATCCCCTTCCATAATCTGCATATGGTACAGGTCGTACTGCAACTTCACGTTGCCAGCATCAACCGCTTCAATCAACTGTATTACCCGCGCGGAGGTATCCAGAAAGAAACCCGGCATATCCACCCTCGAGTTGATGGCTTCCAGGCACAGGGTTATACCTTCGTCCTCGAGCCGGGCGGCGGCATAACTCACATTATCGACCAGCGTTTGCCAGGCCCGTGACTCATCCAGAGTGTCGGGGCAGATGCCAGCCAGACAGTTGACCTGTTTGCAGTTCAGGGCCCGGGCATAGCGGATAGCCTGGCCCACGCCTTCCCGGAACTCCTCCACGCGATCGGGAAGGCAGGCAATACCACGCTCCCCCGCGCTCCAATCGCCGGGAGGCAGATTGAACAGCACCTGCGTCAGTCCATTGCTCTCCAGCTCACGCTTCAGGTCCTCTTCTGCCCAGTCGTAGGGAAACAGGTACTCCACACCCGTAAACCCCGCCTCCCGCGCCAGCCGGAAGCGATCCAGAAAATCCGCCTCGGTAAACAGCATGGACAGATTGGCGGCGAATGCAGGCATGGTTTATCCCTTGCGTTTGATGGCTGGCGAGGTGCCCAGAAGAGCACCGTTGAGATGTTCCAGTTCCAGCAACAGGCCACTGTGGTCCACATCGCTATGGCCGTTGGCGACCAGGCTCTGGTATTCATTGTGCACCTGCTGCGCCAGCGGCAGAGTCAGTCCTTCCGAGCGTGCCTCGTCCAGAATCATACGCAGATCCTTGAGCTGGATGCGCGCAGGCGCACCGGGGGAGAAGTCGCGATCAATCATCCGCTGCCCATGCAGCTCCAGAATCCGGCTGCCAGCAAAGCCACCCATTAAAGCCTCCCGCACGGCAGCAGGATCGGCGCCACCCTTCGCCGCCAGCAGCAACGCCTCCGAAACCGCCCCAATGGTAATCCCCACAATCGCCTGATTTGCCAGTTTGGCCAGCTGTCCGGCACCGACGGGACCAATCGGGGTGCACTTCCCCAGTACTTCAAAAACCGGCCTCACCCGTTCAATGTCCGCTTCAGAGCCACCGGCCATAATACTCAGTGTTGCCTGTACAGCCCCCACGGTACCACCCGACACTGGCGCATCCACATAGCCCGCACCCTGTTCCTGGGCCAGCTCCGCGTGACGGCGCGCCAGCGAAGGCTGAACCGAACTCATGTCAATATACACCGACCCGGCTTTGAGCGCGCCAATACCGCCCTGTTCCACCATCACGCTGTCCACTACCTCGCCGGTTTCCAGCATGGTGATTACCACATCGGCATCCCGAACCGCGTCCTTCGGGAACTCAGCTATCACTGCCTCGCCTCTAAAAGGCTCGCATTTGCTCGCAGTGCGATTCCACAATGTCATCGGGAACCCGGCGTCCAGCAGATTGCGGACCATGGGCGAACCCATCAGCCCGACACCTAAAAAGGCAATGTGCAAACGTTTATTGGTCATGACTCTTTGATCCCCGAATGAAGGTTCGATTATACAAACAAAAACGCCACCGACCCCGTAAGGGTGGTGGCGCTCTGACAAAAGCCGGAGTTGTTTCTGGCTTACGCCTACGCGGCAGCTTCTTCCGTCATCTGCGCACGAATCTTCTTCATGGCGTTCTTTTCCAATTGGCGGATACGCTCGGCAGAGACACCGTACCGGTCAGCCAGCTCATGCAGCGTAGACTTGCTGTCAGACAACCAGCGCTCACGCAGAATGTCCTGGCTGCGCTCGTCCAGCAGTTCCAGCGCCGCCATCAGGCGGCCATTGGAATCATCCGTCCAGTCCGATTGCTCCAGCTGAGTCGCCGGATTGCTGCGGTGATCCTCCAGGTAATACGCCGGTGCCTGGTAGGCATTATCGTCGTCGTCATCCTGGGGCCCGTCGAACGCTGTGTCGTGGGAGGCCAGGCGGCCCTCCATTTCGCGAACCACCTTTGGCTCTACACCAAGATCACTGGCAACGGCATTCACCTCATCGTGGCTCAGCCACGCCAAACGCTTCTTCTGACTGCGCAGGTTGAAGAACAGTTTACGCTGGGCCTTGGTAGTTGCCACCTTGACGATGCGCCAGTTACGCAGAATGAACTCGTGAATCTCCGCTTTGATCCAGTGCACGGCAAAGGAAACCAGGCGGACACCATATTCCGGATTAAAACGTTTGACCGCTTTCATCAGGCCCACGTTGCCTTCCTGAATCAGATCGGCCTGAGACAAGCCGTAACCGGCATAACTGCGGGCAATGTGGATCACGAAGCGCAGATGCGAAAGAACCAGCTCGCGGGCAGCATCCACATCACCTTCGTAATGCAGCCGCTCTGAAAGCTTGCGCTCCTCCTCGACAGAAAGCACCGGAATACGGCTGGCCGCCTGGATATAGGATTCCAGATTCGCGCCCGGAACCAGTCTGTCGATGACCTGTAAGTTCGTACCCATGTCTTCTCCTCCGAACATGACGACCCGTAAATATATCAACTCACACTGGGACCGCCAAGTACCCTGAAAGTTCCCTGGATTCCCATTAAAACGTTTCAAATCAACAAACTGGGAACCTGATCAGTGCTTCAATCTGCGTTCACGCTACTCTGAACGCAAAGGTGTTTCCAATACGGCATTACCGAGACCGGGGATCACCCACCGGCTATTTCGCCGGGCTCAATATCATCAAGATGGCGCTTGACGGCCACCCACGCCCCCAACCAGCCTAGCAGCATGGC